>JABFRG010000355.1 GCA_013141295.1 Polyangiaceae bacterium | reverse complement strand
CTCTCGGCCCTCTCGTTCCAGCACAGGGCCGATCTCGAGGCCATCGAGGCCATCAAGAAGGTCCCCATGGCCGCCAGCGTCATGCGCAAGGTCAACGAGCTGTGGACCGAGAAGTTCTTCTACGTCAGCACCATCGGCGACGATCTCAAGCTCGGCCCCCAGCAGCTCCCGCGCATCTACGAGATGTTCCGGGAGGCCGCGCACATCCTCGACATCCACGACCTGCCGGACCTGTACCTCAACACGTCCTACGAGGTGAACGCCTTCGCCTTCGGCATGAAGAAGTACACCATCGTCCTGTGCTCGGGCCTGGTGGATCTGCTCGACGACGACGAGCTCATGGCGGTGCTGGGCCACGAGCTCGGGCACGTGAAGTGCGAGCACGCGCTCTACAAGACGCTGGCCGCCATCGTGGCCAACATCGGCGGCGACGTGCTCACCAGCTTCTTCGGCGTGACTCAGCTGGTGGCATTGCCGATTCAGGCTGCCCTCTTCGCCTGGTCACGCAAGGCCGAGCTCTCGTGCGATCGCGCGGCGCTCATCGCCACCCAGAGCCCGGAGGCGAGCGCGCGTGCGCTGGCCAAGATCGGCGGCGGCGGGCTGCGCAAGCGCATGGACCCGGTGAACCTCGACGCCGTGTGCGCGCAGGCCACCGAGTACGAGAAGCTCGACGACAGCATCTTGCTCAAAGGCATCAGCCTCTACAACGCCTGGCACAAGACCCACCCGTATCCGATCTACCGCGCCAAGGCGGTGCTCGAGTGGTCCAAGGGCGAGGAGTACGCGAAGATCCTCGCCGGCGACTACATCACCCACGCGCAAGCCGCGGCGCTCCGCAACAACCAGTCCACGAGCTGCCGCCGCTGCGGCATGACGCTGGCGGCCCACACTGCCTTCTGCCCCGGATGCGGCGAGCGCGCGGCCATGGCCCCTGCCGGTTGCCCGAGCTGCCGCCAGCCGGTGGATCCTTCCTGGGCCGTCTGCACCTCGTGTGGCGCGTCGCTGCGCGCGGAGGCGGCACCGGTGGCCTGCGCTTGCGGGACGCCCATCAAGCCTGGCTGGCGCTTCTGTCAGAAGTGCGGCGCCACCACGCCCGGCGCAGCGGGCCCCCCCCGCGCTGGCTGAATTGCGGTAAGCGACTCAGCTCACGCGAACGGCGGGCGCGCGCCAGATGTCCCGCGCGTACTCGTGGATCGAGCGATCGGAGCTGAACGGCCCCATGGCCGCCACGTTGAGCACCGCGCGTCGGCTCCACTCCGTGGGGTCGTTCCAAACCTTGGCCACCTCGGTCTGCGCGTGCAGGTAGGCGCGGAAGTCGGCGAGCACGCAGAACGGATCGTGGTCGGTCAGGGATCGCACGATGGGCTCGAAGAGGCCGTATTCGCCCGGTGAGAAGTGATCGCCGCCGAGCCACGGGAGGATGCGCGACAGATCCGGATCGTGCGCCGCCAGATCCCACGGGCGGTACCCGCTCTCCTTCAGCGCTTTCACGTCCTCGGTGACCATGCCGAAGAGGAAGAAGTTTTCGGGGCCGACCGCATCGCGAATCTCCACGTTGGCGCCGTCGAGGGTGCCGATGGTGAGCGCGCCGTTCATGGCGAACTTCATGTTGCCGGTGCCGGAAGCCTCCATGCCCGCGGTGGAGATCTGCTCCGAGAGATCGGCGGCCGGGTAGATGCGCTGGGCGTTCTTCACGTTGAAGTCCGGCACGAACACCACGCGCAACAGCTCGCGCGCCTTGGGCGCCTGGGCGATGGCCTTGGAGACGCCGTGCACCATGCGGATGATGAGCTTCGCCATGCGGTAGCCGGGGGCGGCCTTGCCGGCGAAGAGGAACGTGCGCGGCACCATGCCTGCGGTGTCGCCATCGAGCACCCGCCGGTAGAGCGATACGATGTGCAAGAGCGCCAGGTGCTGCCGCTTGTACTCGTGGATGCGCTTGCATTGTGCATCCACCATCGACCGAGGGTCGAAGGCCAGGTCGTGGGTGCGGCCGAGGAAGTTCGAGAGCGCCTCCTTGTTCTGGCGCTTCACCGCCAGGAACCGATCGCGAAAGCCGGCGTCGCCGGCGAAGGCCCGCAGCTCGCTCAGCCGGTCGGTCTTGGTGAGCCACCCCGCGCCGATGGTGTCGTCGAGGAGCTTGGCCAGCGGCGGGTTGGAGAGCGCCAGGAAGCGCCGCGGGGTCACGCCGTTGGTGACGTTGGTGAAGCGCCGGGGGTAGGCCTCGGCGAACTCCTTGAGCACCGTCTCCGTGAGGAGCCGCGAGTGGAGCGCCGCCACGCCGTTCACCGCGTGGCTGGCCACGGTGGCCAGGTTCGCCATGCGCACCGCTTTCTCACCGCGCTCGTCGATGAGCGACATATGGGCGATGCGCGCCTCGTCGCCGGGAAACTGCTTGCGCAGCGACGCGAGGAAGCGCTCGTTGATCTCGTAGACGATCTCGAGATGCCGCGGCAACAGACGCCCGAACAGCGGGAGCGGCCAGGTCTCGAGCGCCTCCGGCAAGAGCGTGTGGTTGGTGTACGCGAAGGTCTTGGTGGTGATGTCCCAGGCGGCGTCCCAGCTCATCCCGTGCTCGTCCATGAGCAGGCGCATGAGCTCCGGCACCGCCAGCGTGGGGTGCGTGTCGTTGAGCTGGATGGCGAACTTCTCGGCGAACTTGTCGATGGTGGTCTTCTGGAGCAGCAGCCGAATGCAGTCCTGGAGCGCGCAGGAGACGAAGAAGTACTGCTGCTCCAGGCGCAGCTGCTTGCCCGCCGCGCTGCTGTCGTTGGGGTAGAGCACCTTCGAGATGTTCTCGCTGCGCACCTTCTGCTCCACCGCGCGCCAGTACTCGCCCACCTGGAAGGCCTCGAGGTCGAACTCCTCGGAGGCCACCGCGGCCCACAGCCGGAGGAAGTTGGTGTTGGCGGTGCCGTAGCCCAGCACCGGCGTGTCGTAGGGCACGCCCTTGACGATGCGGTCCGGCTCCCAGCGAACCTGGTAGGTCCCGGAGGCGTCGACCTCGTGGCGCGTCATGCCGCCGAAGCCCACCACGTGCTCCACCTCGTAGCGCCGCACCTCCCAGGGGTTGCCCAGGCGCAGCCAGCGATCGGTCCGCTCCACCTGGGCGCCGTCCTGGATCTCCTGGTCGAAGATGCCGAACTCGTAGCGAATGCCGTGGCCGATGGCGGGGACGTCGAGGGTGGCCAGCGAGTCCATGTAACATGCAGCCAGTCGTCCGAGGCCTCCGTTGCCCAGCCCCGGCTCCTCTTCGTGCTCCACCAGCTCGTCGAGAGAGAGGCCCAACGCATCGATGGCCTCACGGACCTGCGGCTCGATGCCCAGCGCCAGCAGGTTGTTCCCCA
The DNA here is from genome assembly GCA_013141295.1 of Polyangiaceae bacterium. GTDB lineage: Bacteria > Myxococcota_A > Polyangia > Polyangiales > Polyangiaceae > JABFRG01. The sequence continues at coordinate 7,595 of JABFRG010000355.1, read as the reverse complement.
GCTGCGGCCCCATGAGGTACTCGGCGGAGAGATAGATGACCGTCCGATGCTGCCCTTCCAGGAAGGTACGTGCAGAGCGCACCCATCGATGAAGCAGTCGATCGCGCACCAGATACGCCAGCGCGAGATAGTGATCGTTGCGCGTGGCCACCCCGGGAAACTTCGCCAGCTCGAAGAAGAGCTTCTGGATGAAGTCGCGACGGATGGCCGGCGCATCGAGCCCCAGAGAGATGTCGTCGGCGGTAACGGACTTGGCTTGAGGAGTCATCGGAGGGCGAGAATAGCCCCACGGTTCTACCGATTCGGTAGCATTCTCTCCCGATGCACGCGATGCCCCCCCTCTCCTATGCGCACGGCACATCCGTAACCCCGCTGCGCGGCGAAACCATCGGTGAAAACCTCCGCCGTACCGTGCTGCGCTGCGGCAAGAACGACGCGCTGGTGGTGCGGAGCCAGGGCTACCGCGCCAGCTACGAGGCACTCTGGGACGAGACCACGCTCGTCGCCCGAGCGCTCATGGCCATCGGCGTCGGGCGCGGCGATCGCGTGGGGCTCTGGTCGCCCAACCGCTACGAGTGGGTCGTCGTGCAGTATGCAGCGGCCCGCATCGGCGCCATCCTGGTGAACCTCAACCCGGCCTACAAAACGGCAGAGCTCGAGTACGCGCTCTTGCAGTCCGAGGCCTCGGTGCTCTTCCTGGCCCGAGCGTTTCGTCAGAGCGACTACGTGGGCATGCTGGCGGAGGTGCGCGATCGCTGCCCTGCCCTCGAGACGGCGGTGGTGCTGGATCAGGACTGGGACGCTCTCAAGGCCCGGGCCCACGAGGTGCCGCTCACCGATCTGCACGCCCGCGAGCGCTCGCTGCAGTTCGACGATCCCATCAACATCCAGTACACCTCGGGCACCACCGGCTTCCCCAAGGGCGCCACCCTCACCCACAACAACGTGCTCAACAACGGCTTCTTCGTGGGCGAAGCGATACGCCTGACGGAGGCCGATCGCGTGTGCATCCCGGTGCCCTTCTACCACTGCTTCGGCATGGTCATGGGCAACCTGGCCTGCACCAGCCACGGCGCCACCATGGTGATCCCGGGCGAGGCCTTCGAGCCGCTCACGGTGCTGGAGACGGTGGCCGAGGAGCGGTGCACCGCGCTCTACGGCGTCCCCACCATGTTCATCGCCGAGCTCGATCACCCGCGATTCGACGAGCTCGACCTGCGCAGCCTGCGCACCGGCATCATGGCCGGATCGCCCTGCCCGGTGGAGGTCATGAAGAACGTGATCTCCCGCATGCACATGAAGGAGATCACCATCTGCTACGGCATGACCGAGACCTCGCCGGTGTCGACCCAGAGTGCCCACGACGATCCCATCGAGAAGCGCGTGGCCACGGTGGGCCGGGTGCACCCGCACGTGGAGGTGAAGATCGTGGAGCCCGAAACAGGCGCCATCGTCCCCCGCGGCGAGCCCGGCGAGCTCTGCACCCGCGGCTACAGCGTCATGCTCGGCTACTGGAAGAACGAGGAAGCCACCCGCACCGCCATCGACGCCGCCGGCTGGATGCACACCGGCGACATCGCCACCATGGACGAGGGCGGCTACGTGAATATCACCGGTCGCATCAAGGACATGATCATCCGCGGAGGCGAGAACATCTACCCGCGGGAGCTCGAGGAGTTCCTGCACACCCACCCGGGCGTGAGCGAGGCGCAGGTCATCGGCGTGCCCTCGGAGAAGTACGGCGAAGAGGTCATGGCCTGGGTGCGCACCAAGCCCGACGTCACGCTCACCGAGGCCGATCTCCTGGCGCACGCCAAAGGCAAGATCGCCACCTTCAAGATCCCCCGCTACTGGAAGTTCGTCGACGCCTTTCCCATGACCGTCACCGGCAAGGTGCAGAAGTACCGTATGCGCGAGATCGCGGTGGTGGAGCTGGAGCTCCACGTCGCCGCCGGCGCGAAGACGGCGTAGCTCACGGCGTCGCGCGGCCGCGGAGGAAACGTCGGCCCACCGCGAGCCGATCGAGGGTCGACTGCATCACCGCCTCCACCTCGCGGTAACATCGCTCCAGCACCGCGGGATCGCCCGCGTCCGCCGGGCCCAGATGGGGCCACCGCATGGGCGGGCAGAAGGCCTGGGTCACCTGGGTCGGCAGCGGAACGTACGGCAGAAAGCCCGAGGTGAGGCCCCACGGAAATGAGAGCACCACCGGGAACACGTCGGCGCGCGCCCACGCGTGCGCGTGAACGAGCTTGGCCAGGCGATCGCCACGGGTGAGCACGATGAGTTGCTCGTGGGTACCCACCGTGACCACCGGCACGATCGGCACGCCGGTCTGCAGCGCCAGCTTGAGGAAGCCCTTTCGGCCAGCGAGCACCACCTTGTGGCGATCGCGAAAGGGACGGAACACGTCGTGATCCGAGCCCGGGTACACCAGCACGCAGTGACCGGCGTCGAGCGCATGGCGGGCGCTGGCGTGGCTCGCGCGCAGCATGCCGAGGCGCGCGGCGTAGTCGTGGAGCAGCGGGTCTTCGAAGATGAAGTCGTGCACCAGCGCGTAGAGCGCGCGGGTGGGCCCCTGCGCGTCGCGGATTGCCTGCGCGGTGAAGAAGCCCTCGGTGGGCACCAGCGCGCCGGAATGGTTGCCCACCAGCAGCACCGGGCCGCCCGCGGGAACGTGCTCCACGCCCTCGGTGCGAAGGCGGAAGTAGCTCTGGGAGAGGATGCGCACCCCCTCGCAAAAGAGGTCCACCAGCTCGGGGTCGCGCGCGCTGACGTCGTCGGAGATCCGGCCGTGATCGCGATGCGCGACGCGCAGCGCGGCGAAGCCCAAGAAGCGCATCGCCAGGCGCACCGGATTGAGCAGCACGCGCCGATGCTCCTTGGGGATCGCGCGCCGCGCACGTCGAAGCCACGCGATGGACTCGGTGATGGGAATCATCCCCTTCATCGTACCCGCTGCATGTCTCCCGCGCCGGCTCGAGGTGACGCGCAAGCCTTGCGCGCCGCGGGTCTCTCAGTAGGCCCACCACTTGGTGCAGATGCACGTCTCCTCGGACACGATCTCGTGTCCCTGCGCGTCCTCCATGCAGATGGCCCGCATGCATGCAAAGTTCATCTTCGGGGAGACGCCGGTGTCGACGGGCTTGGGGGCGAGCGAGGGAGCGTCGTCGACGGATGGGTCGGTCGAATCGCCGGCGGGGTCGGTGGAGACGGCGCAGCCGGTCCCGACGAACGAGGCAACGACGAGGAACGCGAGGGCGGAAAGCTTCATGGCGAACTGGCTCTTTTCTGGCGACGATGCAGCCGCCACTGCCCCTTTCAGCAAGCCTCGCGCCAATCGCCGTCGGCGATGTCCGCCCTATTTTTCGCGATGGATTCGCCGGTGCGCCGGTGGCGACTGCGCAACGATGGGACAGGGTGCTCGAAGGCAGCGCAATGCGTTCAGGGCTTGCGCCCGCGGGTGATGCCCAGCGCCGATAGCCGATAGACCAAGGTGCGGCGAGAGATGCCGAGCACCTTCGCGGCCGCCGTCTGGTTGCCGTCGCAGGCGCGCAGCGCGTCCTCGATCTGCGCGCGTTCGAGCGCCGAGATGGCATCCGGTAGGCTGGCGCCGTTGGCCGCTGGCGACGGGATGGTGGTCGGGTGCCTGGGCTGAGAGCGCGGTGGGGCCAAGGCCACGTGGGTCTCGTCGACGGCGCGCCCGCCGGAGAGCACCACCGCGCGCTCGATGGTGGCCTTGAGCTCGCGCACGTTGCCGGGCCAGGCGTGGCCCATGAGCGCCGCGGCAGCCGCTTCGGTGATGGGCAGCTCCGGGTAGCCCGACCGGGCGCAGGCGTCGCGGAGAAACGTTCGCGCCAGCGGCAGGATCTCCGAAGGACGATCGCGGAGCGGGGGAATCGTGAGCGTGATGCCGTTCATGCGAAAATAGAGATCCTCGCGAAAACGACCTTCGGCCACCAGCTGCTGCAGGTTGCGATGGGTCGCCGCGACCACGCGTACGTCGATGGGCCGGGGACGGAGCGCGCCGATGCGCTGCACTTCCCGCTGCTCCAGGACGCGCAGGAGCTTCACCTGCGTCGCCGGCGTACACTCCCCGATCTCGTCGAGGAAGATGGTGCCACCATCGGCCGCCTCGAACAGGCCCATCTTCGTGGTGACCGCGCCGGTGAACGCGCCGCGCTCGTGGCCGAAGAGCTCGCTCTCCAGGAGGGTTTCGCTGAGGGCTGCGCAATTGAGCCGGATGAGCGGCGCCTTCGCGCGCGGCGAGTGGGCGTGGATGCGTACCGCTGCGACTTCCTTCCCCACGCCGGTCTCGCCCAGCAAGAGAACCGTGAGGGTGCTCTTCGCCACGGTATCGACGAGCCGGAGCAGCTCCTCCATCGGAGGGTCCAAGGCGGCCGGTGGCGCGCCGTGCGCTGTCGCCAATGCTGGGCTCTCGCCCTGGATCACCAGGGTGACCGAGCCCACCCGAAACACCTCGTTCAAACCCACCGGCACCACCTCGTCGGGGCCCAGCCGCCGACCGCGGACCCAGGTGCCGTTGCGACTCCACAGATCCTGCACCGTCGTCGGCGTTCCCGTGCGAATCACCGCGTGGTGGCGTGACACCGAGGCGTCGGGGATGGAGAGGCCCGCATCGGGGCTCCGACCCACCACGAGGTCCGCGCCGTCGGAGGGAAGATCCGTCGCCACCGAGCCGCTGGTCCAGAAGGCGAAGAGGCGGGGTGGTTCGGGTCCGAGCTCGGAGGTACGGGTGCGGTCGGGCGTGGGCACGGGAGCCATGGCGACGAGAGGCACTCTACACGATCGGCGCCCATCCGGTTTGCGCAGGTTCGGGACGGCGCGCTGTCCCAACCTTGCGCAGTCGGGCGTCGCGAGCGGCGCGATGCCCGCTTTTCCCCGCGAATCGCGGTGCGTCGACCCGGGCACGCGGGTTGCGGTGGACCCGATACGCACGAGCGCAGCTCGAAGCCGACCCCAAGCACGCAGGAGAGACGCCCATGAAGGTTCACGGTTCGATGACCCCGACGACGACGACGAAGCTGGTGCGCGTGCTCGGACGCATTGCAACGCCGGGGCTCCTCGCCGCGGCAGCCCTGGGTGCGGGGCCGGTCTTGCTGCATGCCGACGTGGCCGAGGCCCGGCCCCCGGTGTCGGGCGATCCGCCGCCGAACGATCCGCCGCCAGTGGTTCCACCGCGCGAGCGCGGAGGCGGCGCCTGGCAGACGGGCCACGTGCCGGCGAGCTACGTGGTGCTCTCGGTGCTTTATTCGCCGCCCGGCTCGAGCGCCCAGGGCGCGCCGAAGAGCAGCGCCGATTACGGCAGCAGCAGCACCACCGGCACCTCGGCGTCGTCGAGCAGCTCGTTCAAGTCGGGCTTCGGGATCTCCGCGTCGGCGTCGATACTCGGCGGGTCCGACGGCACCAAGCCCACGGGCAGTGGTGGCGGCGGCAGCTTCGACGCCACCAAGACCTCCGGCAGCAGCACCGAGGAGACAATCTCGAAGTCCACCAGCACGAGCATCCGGGTGACCGGGCCCGCCGCCGACGGGATCGATCACAACCAAGACAGGATCGACCTCTGGCTCAACCCGCGCCTCGAGCTGGGCACGCGCGATGGTCGCAACATCGCCTGGGCGCTCTCGAACAACGGCCCGAGCCAGATCGTCCAGTACGTGTACGTCGGGTGGCTCAAGAACCCGGCGACCCTCCCGCCCGGCGTGAAGGCAGCGCTCGATAGCGCGCACATCACGCCCGCAGACTACCCGACCATCCTGGCGCGCGATCCTTTCGCGAACGGCGCGACCACCATCGACACCAATCGCTTCGCCATCACCAACACCACGTTCCCCTACGAGCCTCCCTACGCCGCGGGCAGCGCCGGGCCGGCCCAGACCTACGCCATCTCCAACGACCTGACGGTCAAGAGCGGGACCTCCGCCTCCGACTCGTACAGCGTCGGGCTCCAGGAGTCCCTCGGCTTCAACTTGCTCATCTTCAGCGCCTCGGTGAAGTCGACGCAGAGCTGGACGTGGACCAACACCAGCACCCAGGGTGATTCCTGGCAGTCGAAGCAGTCGGCCAGCGTCACCGTCACCGGCCCCTCCTACGGCTACGCCGGCCCCACCAACGTCGACGTCTACTACGACCGCCTCTACAGCTCGTTCTTCTATGCGTTCCAGCCGCTCTCCACCCTGGCCGCGCGGCCGAGCTCGGCGGCGGTCCGTGGCGCGGTGGTCGGCGCCGACGGCAAGCCGGTGGCGAACGAGCCCGTGCTCATGAACGTCGGCGGTCGAACGTATCGGACCTTCACCGGCCCGCGCGGCGAGTACTACTTCTACGGAGCGCGAGCGCCGCAGGCGACGCTGACGGCGCGGGGCCAGACCCGTCCGGTCGGGAGCGGCACCACCTTCAACCTGCGCTGAGGCTGCTTGCTTCACACACTCCGCGGTGGCACGCTCGGCGGAGTCGCCGAGCGTCTGCATTCGCGATCCGCCTCTGCACGGGTTGCCGTGCCCAGCTCAGCCATGAACCATCCCGGAAACCCCACACTCGAGGGCCGCGTCCTCGGCGGAGGCCGCTACCGGCTGCTGCGCATCCTCGGTCGTGGCGGCATGGGCGTCGTGTACGAGGCGGTGCAAGTCGATCTCGGACGCCGAGTGGCCATCAAGCTGCTCGGCGCCGACGTCTCTCCCTCCGCGCTCTCGCGCCTCGGCACCGAGGCCCAGGTGATGGCGCGCCTCGGCAACCCGCACGTCGCGCAGATCAGCGACTTCCAACACCCGCCCGGGGAGCCAGCCTTCCTGGTGATGGAGCTGCTGGTGGGGCAGTCGCTGGCGCAGCTGCTTCACGCCGAGGGGGTCATCGCATGGGAGCGGGCGGCCCGCATCGGGATGCAGATCCTGGACGCGCTCGGCGCCGCCCACGCCGCTCGGGTGGTGCACCGCGACGTCAAGCCCGCCAACGTGTTCGTCGTCGCATCGGCGGCGGTCCCCGACATGGTCAAGGTCCTCGACTTCGGCATCGCCAAGGTCGCGGGCGGAGACGACGCCGGGCCCATCACCCGGCCCGGTGCCGCGCTCGGAACCGTCACCTACATGGCCCCGGAGCAAGCCTTCAGCGAGCCGGTGGATGGCCGCGCGGATCTGTATGCGGTGGGCGTGTGCCTCTACCAAGCCGTCTCGGGTCGACGCCCCTTCGAGGGTGCCGACGCGCGCATGATCCTGGCGGCCATGGCGGTGGGCGTGCCTGTCCCTCTCGAGAAGTACTGCCCCCACGTGCCCGTGGCGTTTCGTAGCGTGGTGGAACGCGCGCTCCGCAGGCATCCCGCCGAGCGATTCCAGAGCGCTCAGGAGATGATCGCCGCGCTCGCGGCCTGCCTCGGCGTGGGCCCGCACGAGGCCCCCATCACCATCCCCTCGGCCTCGGTCGCACCCCACTCGTCGCCGCGCGCCGTGATCCCCGAGACCACCATGGACGTGCCGGTATCGTCCGCCGTCCCGCAGATGCCGCAGGCGTACGGCGCTGCCCCGCTGTACCCGACGATGACGTCGCAGGGGCTCGGCCCCCCGTCCCCCTCCACCGCGCTGGGG
>JABFRG010000614.1 GCA_013141295.1 Polyangiaceae bacterium | reverse complement strand
GCGCATAGCGACCGTAGACCCGCATGTTGCGGTACGCTGGAGTGTCACGGGTCCAAGTACCGCAACATGCGGGTCTACGGTCGCTATGCGCTGCGTCTCGAAGGGCTTCCGGACCAGGGCGGCTCGACCTACCCCGAGTACCTCGCCACCTACCGCAGCATCATCGGCCTCGAGCCGGAGGTGATGGCCACGGTCACCCGCGAGAAGGCCGGCTTCGAGCGCCTCAGCCTGGTGCGCAAGGCGACCGGCCTCGACGAGCATCGGGGCGGCAATCGCATGCAGGCGGGGAGCCCCATGGACCGCTGCGTGCGTTCGTGGCTCCGCTCCGCGGTCGACGACGATGCCTGCCGGCAGGCGAGCACGCCGGCGGCCTTCGTCGACGACGCCGGCACTTCCGATGCGAGCGCGAGCGACGCGAGCGCCGACAGCGGACCGCGCGACGCGGGCGCCGACTGATGGCGACCTGGGTGCTGGTGGGGCACGGCGCGCCGCCCAAAGACGTGCCTGGCGAAATGGTGTCGCGGCTGAAGTCGCTCGAGGGGCGCCGTCGCGCCACCCGGTCGGCCATGACCGAAGAAGAGCGCAGCCTCGACGCGAAGCTGCGAGCGTGGCCGCGCACCGCGGAGACGGACCCGTATCGCGAAGGCGTGCTGGCGCTGGCGGCAGCACTTCGCAAGAAGCTGCCCATCGCCACCGAGCTGGTGGTGGCGTTCAACGAGTTCTGCGGCCCTTCGCTGGAAGAAGCGGTGTCCGCGCGGGTGGCCGCCGGTGAAGACGACGTGACGGTGGTGCCGACCATGCTGACGCCGGGCGGCGTGCATTCGGAAGTGGAAATCCCCGAGGCGATCGAGAGCCTGCGGGCGGCGCACCCGAACGTGCGGGTGCGCTACCTCTGGCCCTTCGATCTCGACCTCTTGGCCGAGCTACTGGTGCGTCACTCGCAGACTTGAACGGCGATCTCGCCCTCGACCGAATGCGCCTGCGCGCTGGCGCGAATGCGAATCTTACCGACCGAGCCCTTGTCGGCGGGCGCCTCGATGACCTCGATGCGACCGGTGTTGGAGATGACGTTGGTGGGGCTTCCGCCCTTGCTGATGACGAACGTGACCGTCTGGCTGCCCTTGAGGTCGGCGAAGTCGAGCTTGAGGTTCTTGGTGGTCCCGGCGACCCACTCGATGCTGGTCAGGAGCTCGCGCTCGGCCTTCGGCGAGAAGTCCTCGCATTTCACGTCCATGTCGTAAACGGTGATGCTGCGCTTGCCGTCGGTGCCGGACTTGCGCGCCACCGCGCTCTTCCCCTGGAAGTCCTTGCCGTCGATGTTGCCCTTGAGCGGAGAAGCGGCAACCGCGGAGCCGGAGTCACCGGTCGATTCGCTGGAAGCGCTGCAGCCGGCGAGAAGTGCCGCGGTGGAAAGCACGGCAAAAGCGAAATTTTTCATGAAAGTCTCCAAGTAAGAGTCGCAAAGCCCGACCCGAGCGTCGGTACCGCTGTTCGACGCAGACCTTCCCTGGCTATTCACCGATCCGGATCATTTTCTCGCCGGGTCCTGGTGCGGGGCGTTTTGTCCCGCGTGCGTGCATAGTGCATGTTTCGGTCGCCGAACGCCGTTTTCGAGGCGCCCCGGCTGGAGTACTTTGCGGGGATGCGGTATCGACTGGCGTCCGAGGCGTCCACCGTGACGGTGCGAACCGGAACCGAAGGGTTGTTCGCGCGTATGGCCCATCGTCTCGAGCTGGTCGCGCGGCCGGCCGAGGGCTGGGGCGAGCGCGAAGGCGAAGTGGTGCGGGGCGCGCTGCGCGTTCGTTCGTCGGACCTCCACGTCACGGGCGTGCTTCGCGGAGACCGCGTGGACGCGCAGGTGCTCGCCGCCGCGGACGTCTCGGCCATCGACGCGCGGGTAGCCGGCGAGCTCTTCGGTGGGGTCGTGACCTTCGAGATCGAGGTCGACGCGCGCGTCGGCGCCGCCGGCGGGACGGCTTCGGTCTCGTCGGCGCGCGGCAAGGCAAGCTCGACGGTCCGGCTCACCGTGGTGGAGGAAGGCGAGAGCCTTCGCGTCACCGCGGAAGCGCGCTTGAGCCTTCGCGCGCTCGGCGCCGGGCCGGTCTCCGGTCCGCTGGGCGCGTTTCGGGTCGCGGACGAGGTCGACGTGACCTTTCGCGGTCACTTCGTCCCGGAAGCCGCAGGAGCCGCGCTTTCGTGCTAGCTGTAGCGGGGCACTCATGGCGCCATGGGCTCGGTCCGAGCGGCGCTCGTGCATTGGAGATCCCATGACGAAAGCAGCTGTCAACGTCGGCGACCAGGTGTTCCTCCACGAAGGTGGTGAGGTCTTCGGCGCGGTACGACAGGTGTACGCCCACGAGCTCGTGGTCTTCATCGAGGGAGCTGGAGACTTCACGTTTCCCGCCAGCGCGGTGGCCGCGGTGCACGACGGCAAGGTCCTCGTCTCGAGCAAGGAGCTGCCGGCGGCGGCGCGTCAGGCCATCGCCGCAGCGCACAAGCGCGAAGAGCCCGGCACCTGATGGCCACCTCGAAGATGAGCCCGATCGACAAGCTCGACCACGCCAAGGGCGCAGCGTCGCCGGCGGTCACCATCGTGCTCTACGGCGACTACGACTGCCCGCACACCCGCGCTTCCTATCCCATCCTGGAGAAGCTCATGCGGGAGCAGCCCGACGTGGGCCTGGTGTTCCGGCACTTTCCTCTTCGGCAGATTCACCCCAACGCCGAGATGCTGGCGCGCATCGCCGAAGGTGCAGCGAAGCAGGGAAAGTTCTGGGAGATGCACGCGCGTCTCATGCTGCACCGACGGGCCATCGACGAGTCCGACGTCATGCGCGACGCGCGCGAGATCGAGCTCGACATGGACCGCGTGCGCGAGGACATCGCGGCCAGCGACGCCATCGGCAAGCGCATCGAACGCGACGTCCAGAGCGGGCGCGCCAGCGGGGTGCACAGCACGCCCTCGTTCTTCTTCGGCGACGCGCTGCACGACGGCCACTACGACTACGGCACGCTGAAGGCCCGGCTCGAAGAGGCGCGAGCGAGCTGAGGTAGCGATGGCGGAGACGAAGGCGAGCCCGGGGGGCTGGCTCGCGCACTGCGACGGAACGGCGATGCCGAACCCCGGCGCCATCGGCGTCGGGGCGGTGTTGGTGTCGCCCACCGGCGATCGCCACGAGCTGTCGCTCGCCAGTGGCGATCGCGGGTGCAGCAACGAGGCCGAGGCGGCCGCGCTCCTCGCGACGCTCGACGCCGCCCTCGCGCTCGGAGCGCGCGTGCTCCGGGTGCACAGCGACAGCGTCGTCCTGGTGGAGCAGACCACCGGCAAGGACCGCACCCGCATCGAGCGCCTGGCCGTGCGCTATGCAGCCATTCGCGCGCGCTTCGGCGACTTCGACGCCGTCGAGCTGCGGTGGGTCCCACGCCGCAAGAACGCCGAGGCCGACGCCCTGGCCCGCGCCGCTCTAGGTCTCCCTCCGAAGCCAGCCATGCGCTGAGCGCACAAGCCCCGTCGGAGTGCGATATCACGACGCGTCGCCCGTTCTGGGGACCGCGAAAAATGCGCGCCGTCGCGGTTCCGAGCTATGCTGCCACCATGCTCGAGAAGCTTTGTCGTGGTGCTGCCGTTGGCCTGACCGGGGGCATGCTGGTCCTCGCATCGTGCGTGAGCGGCGATAGCGCGCCGGTGGGGGGCACCGTGGTCCCCGACGGCGGCGGCACCCCCGATACCGGCACCGGAAGCGACGCTTCCACCGCCGACGCGGGCAAGTGCGCGGCGAACACCGGCGAGTGCGATGGCAATCCCGATACCGTGTGCGAGACCGATCTGCGCACCACCACCGAGCATTGCGGTGCCTGCGGGCGCAGCTGCGGTACCGGCGCCACGTGTCAGGGAGGACAGTGCACCGCCGAGGCGCTGGCGCGTGGTCTGCCGGCGCCGTTCTCGCTCCAGGTCGCCGGCCCGCGCCTCGTCTGGTACGAAGGAACCGGCGCGGCCATCTGGGGCTGTCGTACCGCCGACTGCGGAAGCTCCAAGGCCGTCATGGTGGACGTACGCGGTACGCGCTACGCCACCGAAGCGCTGACGCCACGGCAGATTGCCGTGGACGCGAAGAACTTCTACTACGCGGAGTGCGGCAGCGAATGCGGCCTCAACAAGTGCGATCTCGCCGGGTGCAAGCTCACCGGCGGAACGCAGCTCGACACGAACCGCACCGCGACGCGCCTCTCGATGCTGGTCATCGCCGGAGCGGGAGGAGCCTATACGTACCATGGTCTCGAGGGGCTCACGCGGGTGGACCTCACGACTGGCGCGCCGTCGTACGCAGGGAGCACTTACAAGGTTCAGGACCAGTTCCAGGCGCTCTACACCGACGGCACCGACTTCGTGTACGTCGACCCCGACGCCAGCCTGGCGAACCCCATCGGCGGACTGTTCATCTGCCCGTTCGCCGGCTGTACGGGCGCTCGCAATCGCTTGCTTCCGCCTCCGGTACGCCACCTCGCCGCAGCGGCTCGAACGGCGTTCACTTCGTCCGGTCCCGTTGCCACCGCGTCGATCATCGGCTGCGCGTTCGGCGGATGCGGCGGCGGAGGCACGGTGCTCGCGCCCAATCAACCGTACGTCTCCGACATCGCCGCCGACGAGACCGCCGTGTACTGGAGCACCACCGGCGTCGCGAACCCGGTCACCAACAACGCGCCCCTCGGCACCGTCATGCGCTGCGCGCTCCCGAGCTGCGCGGGCGGCCCCACCAAGATTGCGGAAGGGGTGGTGAACCCCACCTCCATCGCCCTCGACAAGGACTACATCTACTGGCTCAGCCGCGGCGGCACCGCCCCGAACACCGGCGAGATCTGGCGTCGTCGCCGCTGACGATTCAGTTGGAGGCCGCGCACTGGGCCGCGGAGAACACCGCGTCCTCGGTGGTCTTCCGGCGGGCGCGTAGGCCGTTCAGGAGCTCCATCGTGCGCGCCACCAGGGTGGCTTTCTTGGCGACCACGTTGGCAGCATTCTCGTTGCCCAGGTAACGGTGCATCACGTTGCAGGCGAACTGCACCTCGTGCACCTGGAAGGGCGGCATGGAGGCAAAGTCGCGCACGTCGGTGACGGCGGCGCCGGTGCCCGCGGCGCGGCCCGCGTTCGCATCGGGATCGCTGGGACCGTAGGCGGAGCCGGGCACGATGGAGTACGCGGGGTAGAGGGGCGCCGGGGTGGTGGCGGCCGGGTACCCCATCCGGGCAATCCAGGTGGTGGCATCGAGGGCGGTGGCCGAGAGCGAGGGGTCGATGACCAGCCAGCGCGACGTCTGGTAGCTCGCACCGACGAAGAGCATGGGCGCCACGTGATAGCCCCAGCGCACGTTGCCCACTTGCAGGGCGGTGCCGGGCTTGGCGAAGGCGAAGATGGCGTTGGACTCGTGGCCCGCGGCGGCGAGCTCCATCGACATGTACAGCGAGCGCGCGTAGCAGCCGTCGAGCTTGTACTCGAACGGCAGGTAGCGAATGCCGTTCACGATGCGGGAGACCTCGGCGAAGGTCTGCTGGGTGACGAGCTCGTCTTGCGAAGACACGGCCAGCTCGCCATCGTTCTCGCCGGCCTCGGGGGCGGCCGAGCAGGCGAAGAGGGCAGCGAGGGAGACCAGGGCAAATGCACGCTTCATGGGGCTTCTCCGGGGCAATCGTCAGGTTCGCGCTGGAGATGCCGCCCGGGGGCGCGGGTCGCATGGAAAACGACGGGGCCGTTGTCGTCAGGGGGTCGAGGTGGCCGCGGCCGAGGCGTTGCCGCCGGAGGGCGGTGGGTCGACCAGCGCCGTGAAGAGCCGCGGCGGGCCGAGCCGAAAGCGCGCCTCGAGGGTCTCGCCCTTGCCGCGTGCGAGCGCGAAGAGAAGGCCGTTGTCGTCGCTCACCAGGGCCGAATGGAGGATGACGTTCTTGGGGTTCGGGTGAACGCGGAGCTCGACCCGGCCGTCCTCGCCCACGAACCTTCGAAAGGCGCCCTCGTGGCTCTCGCGCACCGGCATGCGCTCCGCTTCGAGCGCCTGAATCATGCGGAAGGTGGCGTTGAAGGATCCGCCGCCGGGCTTCACCACCCGCTTGCCGTGGAGGCGAATCTTGCGGTCGTCGTAGGCGAGCGCCACCAGGTGATGTGTGCGAGATGCACGGATCCATGCGGCGAGCTTCTTGCCGTGCTCTTCGCCCGCCTCGAAGGCGTAGTGACTGTCGAGGAACGCGATGCGCTCCACCGCGTCGGGAAGGGTCTGCGCGTGGTTGAGGAGCGCGAACGTGAGCGCGCCCCCGCCGCTGTGCGACACGAGCGAGAGCTTGGAGCCCGGTAGAAGATCGCCGATGGACTTCATCATCGCCGCGGCGCGGGCCGGAGCATCGGTGTGCGCTTGCCTCCAGGTGGGCCAGGAGAGGTCGGGCGCTTCCAGCACCACCAGCGCCACCGTCCGCTCCGGCACTTCCTTGCGATAGAGGCGCACCTGGGCCAGCACGTGTTGGATGTCGTAGCGGAAGGACTCGTCGGTCCCCCGCTGCCGGCCGAGCGTCTGCTCGATGGTGTTCCCGTTGGGCGTCGCGTACACGACGATCTCGGCTGGCGCGGCGGAGGCGAGTCGGACCGGCATGTTCGTGTAGCGGCGTCCGTCGCCGTTGGTCTCCCAGCGCACCAGCTCACCCGGTACGCCCGGGGAGAATCCGCGGGGGTGAGCCGGCGCCCGAGCAGGATCGATTTCTTCCTCCGGATCGGCAGTGATTCCCATGGGAGCCAGCACCACCGGGCCTGCGCTCGCCTCGGCGGCCGGTGCTTCCCGAGGGGCACTGGGCGGCGGCGACATGGGGATCGGTGCGCGGGGCGCGGCCGCGCATGCCACGACGAGGAGCGCCGTGAGCACGTGAACGGCAGCGGAGCGAATCGAGCGGCCCATGAACCCAGAGCTACCACGCCGCTGCGCCGGACGCTCACTACTCGGCTGCGGTTTCGATCTCGCGAAAGAGCGCGTCGATCCGCAGGATGGCCGAGAGCTCACCCACGCGCTGGGCGAAGTCCATGGCCGCGAAGAGGTGCGTTTCTTCGGTCGCCAGCCGCGAGGGCTCGGCCTCCACCAGCGCGAGGTAGTACCCGAAGGCGCGCCGGCCGTAGGCCACCGCGTCGATGGGAGCGATCTTGCGCACGGCGTGGCGGACCACCGCGTGCAGGGCGAAGCGGTGCGGAAGCGGCTCTTGCACCAGGTGAAAGCGCAGCAGTGGACGCAGCGCCGCGGCTGCACCGGCGCGCAGGCGACCGAGCTTCGCCAGCGCCGCACCGTCCATGTGGTCGCCCTCGCTCTGCGCGAGAACACCCAGCGTGCGTCGACTCTCGGCTCCCATGCGCGCCCATGCCCAGCGCACGAGGAGCGCGACCTCCGGCAGATCGTCCTCGTGCTCGATGGCCCGCACTCGCTCCACGCCGTTCTCCGTGAGGTATGCAGATAGCTTCTCCACGGTGGTGCCGCGCGAGGCCACGATGGAGTCGGCGATGTCGAGCGCCAGTGGGTTCCAGCGGAGCTTGCGCGTGAGCCGCGCAACACGCGGAAACGCCGGTCGCCCCTCGGTGACCCGGGGCGCCGTCACCGGGAACACCATCACGCCTGCAAGGAGGCACCGGCGCGCGGTGATGACAAACGTGACCTGCGTTCCGCTCAGGGCGTCGAGCAGGCGCGCCATGGCGCGATCGTCCTCGTGGTTGTCGAGGACGATCAGGCGAGGGCCGCCGGCGTCGAAGAACCGCCGCAGCCCCCCGACGATGGCGCCCCGGGCCCGGGTAGTTCCGAAGCGCAGCGCCATCATCTCGGTGAGGGTGGTGAAGTCCCAGGCGCCCACCCGGAACCAGTGAATCCGCTCGCCGAAGAGCGGCGCCAGATGATGCCCCAATGCCGCCGCCAGCATCGACTTTCCGCTTCCGCCGGAGCCCACCAGCGCCAGACGCGCCGGCGCGGCGTCGCGAACGAACGAAGCCAGGGTGCGCAGCTCCTCGTCGCGCCCGCGCAAGCCCTGGGGCGGCGGGGGAAAGAAGCTCGAGCTCGACTTGCGCTTCCTGGTCGTCACACGCGCATCCTTGCTCCAGACCGCGCCGGGAACAAGGGCAGCGTTAGGCGGAGCGTGCGATTCCCGTCTCTAGCGAAGGTCTGCCTTCCAGCTCCGCCAGAGCCTGCTCTTCGCCTCCGGTGCGCACCGCGATCACGAGCGCGCTGAGCTGCCTTCCCGCTCCCTTGTTGCGTGCAGTCTGCATAAGATGCGCGGCGGCCGATGCCGGGGCCGCGAAGGTCGCAGCGGCTTCGACATCGGTGTCTTCGGTGGCTAGCGCCAGCGCTGGCGAGAGCAGAAAGAGGCGATCACCATCGCGCACCGCGCGAACGAGATCGTCCGCGTCCAGGCGCTCGAGCCCTGTCGCACTCCAGTGCACCACGGTGATGTCGCCCGCCCTGGCAATGTGAGCCCGTGGACCGCGGAGCGCCACCGCCGCTACCGCAACGCCGCCACCGCGGAGCTTGGGGTCACTCGCCACGGAGCGCTTCACCGCTTCAGCAATCGCGTCGAGCCCGGCCAGCAGTGGTGCGTCTGGGCTCCTCATGGCTTCGCTCCATGCGTCGATGGCTGGCGTCAGCAGGACCTCGCCGCGGTTTCCGCCGACGCCGTCGAACAGCGCCGCCACTTGCCCCCTCGCCCACAAAACGTCGGCCACGCCTCGAGCATAGGCGGCATGGGTGTGGCGCGCTACTCCCGGGGCGTGGGCCTGAGGATCACCACGGTGCGGTCGGCGTTCTCCGCCACCTTCGTCGCGGTGGTGCCCAGCAGCTTCTCGATGCCCTTGGGGCCGTGGGAGCCCAGCACCACCATCTCCACGGAGTAAACGCCAGCGGTGGTGCAGATGACGCGCCACGGCTCGCCCACCTCGACGACGAGCGCGTGGATGCGCTCTGCCGGAAGCTGATTGGCCGCCTCCTGGAGCTCGCGGCGTGCCTCTTCCACGCGCGCTTCGAGCTCCGGAGTGAGCGGCACACCCGGAAGCGTGAGCCCGTCGCTCGGAACCACCACGTGCAGGAGAACGATGCGTGCGGGGTACCGCTCCGCGAGGTCCTTCGCTTTCGCGAACACGAAGGTCGCGCGATCCGAGTGGTCCAGACAGACGAGAATACGCTTCATGGGCTAGCGAAGGCGGGTCTCGAACACCTCGGCGAGCACGCGGCACGCGTCGACG
This sequence comes from Polyangiaceae bacterium, assembly GCA_013141295.1. Taxonomy (GTDB): domain Bacteria; phylum Myxococcota_A; class Polyangia; order Polyangiales; family Polyangiaceae; genus JABFRG01. Next base: position 1,710 of record JABFRG010000614.1, on the reverse strand, counting down.
GTGGTGAAGACGCCCACGACCTTGTTGTTCTGCATGACGATGGCGGAGCCGTACTTGTGCTCGGCCATGGTGGAAGCGACCTCCGTCAGCGGCGTCTCGGCGTCGGTGAGGTAGGGAGACCCGCTCATCGCGTCCTCGACCTTGACGATCTTGGGGTCCACGTCCTTGAGGGACTCGATCATGGATACGTCGCGCTGGCTCAGGACGCCCACGACCTTGCCGCCGTGGAGGACGGGCAGGTGACGAATCTTGTGGGTCGCCATCAGCTGGGCCGCGTTGGCGATGGTCTGCTCGGCGCCGATCGTATGCGGCGACGTGGTCATGTACTTGGTGATGGGGGGGACCGGCTTGCTCATGAAACGCCCTGCTGCAAACCGTGTGCTCACATGTGTCCCAGGGAAATTCGCGGAAAACCTGCGGAGGCGCACATCGCGCGCCGCGCAGACGCTGCGCGTGGCTGCATGGCATGCGCCGTGGAAAATTGTGCGGCGTCGGAGTAGCGTCCGGCCATGCAGACCCCCGAGGCCTTCGTGGCCGAGCTCGAGCGCACCAACGCAGCCTCGCTTGCGGTCCTCGACGCGACGGCGTCCCAGCGGCCGGTGAGCGAGTGGCTCGACGTTCCCACCCTTCTCAAGCTCGCGCTCAAGAACGAGCTCGAGGCCACCGAGTGTGCGGCGGCGTGGCTACCGGTGTGTCCCGAGGTGAAGGTGAAGTTGGCGCTGGCGCGGCAAGCCGGCGACGAAGCCAAGCACTACGGGCTCATCGCGCGTCGCCTCGGCGAGCTCGGCGTCGATGTCGCGGGCTACGACCCCTTCGTGCAAGGGCGCAGCCCCCTGCTGGTGTTCCTCCTCTCCCTGGAGACGACCGTGGAGCGCATCGCCGCCGGGCCATTCACCCGAGAGGCGCTGGCGCTGGTGCGCAACGATGCATTCTCCGCGTTCTGTCGGAGCAAGGGCGACGCCGTCACCGCGGCCCTGTACGACGACGTGATCCAGCCGGACGAGCGTCACCATCACGAGCTGGGGCGCGGTTTGTTGCTCGAGCTGTGCACCACCGAGGAAGCGCAAGCGACCGCCCGGGCCGTCTCCGCCAAGGTGCTGGCCATGGCCGAGGAGATGGCCGAGATCGCCGCGCTGCGGCTGGGGCTCGCGCGGCTTCCTGGCTGCTAAGTCGATTGATTGACCGACTTCGTTGGGCCCGGACGAGAACGAAATTGTGTTTGTTCGCGTCGATTTATTCTTGACCCGACCGCAAAGCGGATGCATAACGTGAATCGACGCAGCATCGAGCGTCGTCCAAAGGTCGTCATCATGAACCCGCAAGCCTTCTCCCTCGTCGTCACCGAACCGCTCCGTGAGGCGCGCCGCGTCTCCGCGGAAGTGCGCGGCCTACGACGCGAAGAGTTGCGCGGGCTCCTGCGAGAGGCGCGCTGAGGCGGTTCTTCTTCTGACGTTCCACGACGTCGGCAAGGCCGCCTAGGGTTCACCCAGGCGGCCTTTCTCGTTCTGCGCATGGCCGTCTTCTGCGAGCGGCAGTGAGGCGCCCTGCGCGAGCGGAGGAGAGCTCCGCGGGAGGCCGGTAGAACCCCATCACTCTCCCGCGGGAGGCCGCTGGAGCCCCGTCACCCCTCCCGCGGGAGGCCGCTGGAGCCCCGTCACCCCTCCCGCGGGAGGCCGGTGGAATCGCATCACCCCTCCCGCGGGAGGGGTG
>JABFRG010001067.1 GCA_013141295.1 Polyangiaceae bacterium | reverse complement strand
GCGACGACCGGCGCAGCGACGACCGGCGCAGCGACGACCGGTGCAGCCACCGCGGGTGCCGGCGCGGTCACCGCTGGGGCTGGCGCAGGCGCGGCGACGGCAGGGGTCTCGAAAGTGGGAGCCCCGTCGCCGTCACCGTCCCACGCGGGACGGATCATCGAAGCGAGTCGATCCGCCTCATCGGGATTGATTTTGGGCGGAAGGCCCGAAGATTCGCCGCTCATTGTTTCCAGGGTAGCACTGCTTTTCCGTCAAGCGAAGTCGCTACGCAGCACATCGTCCCACTCGTCGGCGACCCGGGCGACGGTCGCCAGCAGATCCTCGAACTCCTCGTAATCCAGGCCGGAAAGGCGCCGCAGGGCACGGACGTAGACCTCGTCCTTCTGGGCGTCGATGGCGAACGAAGCGTCTGCGGTGCTCAGAAAAGAGAGCTCGAGGAGCTTCCGGTAGAGGTCCTCGCGGCGGGCCGCAGGAATCTTCGGCACCTCGAGGACCGGCGAAAGGATGAGGAGGACGCCGTGGTCTTCGAGGACGTTGACGCCCACCGAGGCCGAGCCCTTGCGCACTTGCGTGTAGCCACTCTCGTCGAGTGCGGGCACCGAGCGCTCGGACCGCTCGCCGAAGCGCGCGATGTAAGCGTTCACCATCGCCCGGGCGTCGGTAAAGACTTGGCCGGTCTCGCGATCCTGGTAAAGCGGTCGATCAGTATGGGTCACGGGGCATCCCTTCCAACCCGAGGAGTATCAAAGCTCGCACGCCGTGTCGTGGGTGCTTCGCTCCTGGTTGCGTGCAGCCAGAAAGTCGGGGCGCCTCCCACAGGCGCGTCGCCGGTGGACACCGCCCGCGGATGGCTCGCCAGCGGGCCCTTTCCGGCGCGTCCGGTGGCCATCGCCGGGGCCCAGGCGGTGGCGCTCGAGGCCCAGAAGGACCAGGCGAGCGCCCGCGGGGTCGAGCTCCACACCTTGGCCGCTCGCGTCATGGAGCGCGTGTATCGCGACGGAGGGCGCTCCCAGGACGGCAAGGAGGCCATCGACCTCTATCGCGCGGCGGCCGTGCGCCTGGAGGAGCCCCCGTCGTGCGACGCGGCCATCGTCGGTGCGCGTCTCACCGGCGAGGTGGCCGGCGATCCCGAGCAGGCGTACGCCGAGCTCTATCGCGTGGACCGGCGGCTCGAGGGCAAGCCCGCTCCCGCCTGCCGCGATCGGGTGCAGGGTGAATTGTTGCATCTTGCACTCTTTCGACCGGCGCCGGCGGTGCTCGACGCCATCGACCAGGCGCTGGCGGCTGCCGGCGTGGCTCCGCTGGGCGACGCCGGTGCGGCGAAGGTAGCCCTCCCCACCGAGGACAACCGCCTGGAGCGCATCGAGAAGTGGGTGGGGCCGGAGGGCGCGCGCGTGGTGCTCTTCTTGCGCCGTCCGGCGCCGTTCCGGGTGGGCGACGACGTGGCCGCGTCCGGCAAGCCGCGCACCTACGTCGACGTGGAGGGGCTCGCCGGCGACGCGAAGGCGGAGCTCGCGACCGTGGGCATCGTCACCCGCATTCGCGCCGAGCCTCAGGCCCGTGGGACGCGGGTCTCACTCGAGCTCGACGGCAAGGCCTACCGCAAGGTCTTCCACCTCGTGGAGCCGTACCGCATCGTGGTCGACGTCGCGCGCAAGCCGCCCGCTACCGGGCGCAGCGTGTCGCGCATCGTCCTCGACCCGGGCCATGGGGGAAACGATCCGGGGGCCACCTCGCCGGCCGGCGTCTACGAAAAGGACGTGACCCTCTCCATCGCCCACAAGGTGGCGCCGGTGCTCTCCAAGGAAGGCATCTCGGTGGTGCTCACCCGGGACGACGATCGCTACGTCACGCTCGAGGAGCGCACCGCCCGCGCCAACGCGGCCAGCGCCGATCTGTTCGTCTCGATTCACTGCAACGCCGCCGAGGGGCACGCGCGCCACGGCATCGAGACCTACGTGCTCGACACATCGACCGGCGACATGGAGCAGAGGCTCGCGGCCCGGGAGAACGCCACCAGCGCCGCGGCCACCGCCGAGCTCTCGTCGATCCTCGCCAGCATGCGCATCGCCGACCAGTCGCAGCGCTCCCGGCATTTTGCCGACCTCCTCCAGCGTGCCGCGGTCGCCGCGGTGCGCCCGGCCCACCCGGGCGTGGTCGACGGAGGCGTGAAGAACGCGGGCTTCTACGTGCTGGTGGGCGCGCGCATGCCGGGCGTGCTCTTCGAGGCGAGCTACATCTCGAATACCGACGAGGGGGCGCTCCTGGCCACCGACGACTACCGCGGGCGCCTGGCGGACGGCATCGTGAACGCCATTCGGGCCTACAAAGAAGGCCGCTGACGGGGAAGAAGGCCGGCTCGGAGCGCGTATACTCCGGGCCCATGGGCTCTTCTTCCACCTCGTCGCTGTCGATGGTCATGAGCTTGGTCTACGGGTTCGGCACGCTGGTGAGCGTGGTCGGGCAGGTCGTTCTGCTCGTCACCGTGGCCGGCGTGGTGAAGCGCAATCGGCCGGATGCGTTCGGAACGTTGCTGGCGTGGGCCGCCGGATCGCTGGGCGCGACCATCTTCTTTTCCATCGCGGGCACCATCGGGCCCGTGATCGCCGGGCGCTCCTCCGTCGATGCCATGTTCACGTTTCAGATCGTCATGTCGGCTCTCCACATGCCGGTGAACATCGCGCTCTTCGCGGCCTTGGCGCTGGGCCTCGCGCGGCTGGCGCGTCCGCCGGCAGAGCCTCTCGTGCGCGGCGAGCCTCCTTACCGCTGAACCTTGCTTCAGGCGCAGCCCAGCTCGGCCTCGAGGTGCGGCCGCAAGAGACCCGGCGTTGCGTGTGGAATGCACGTGATGGGTTGCTCCACCGGGGCGCCGAAATACACCACGCGTAGCTGCGGAAAGAGCGTGCGTAGGCGCGCCACCACCGGCGCCAGCGCCGGATCACCCTCGCCGGGATCTGCCACCAGGGCCTCCGGGCGCGAGGCGCGCATGTCCACCGCCAGGTCCACCACGGCCTCGTACTCCACCAGCTCGAAGCGACGTCCGAGCGCCTTGCGCGCGAGATCGCGCACCGCCCGGCTCCGGAGCACCAGGGCCACCCGCGCCTTGCGCTGGGAGAGCTCTTTCGGAAGCGGATAGCCATGGCCGCGCAGGAACTCGACGATGGCGCCCACGTCGAAGCGAAGATGCCCGCCCGTGGTGCGCGTGCCGGTGAGCTTTTCCTTGGCCACCCAGTGATGGATGGTCTTGAGGTCGACGTCGCAGAAGCGCGCGACGTCTTGCGCGGTCAGGAGTCCTTGGCGGGTGGGGCTTCGGGCAGCCATCGCTCGTCTCGGAGAACGTATCGCGAAAGGCCGGGAACGCGCACTTCGGCGTCGGAGTGCTCGGGATCGCCCGGCAGCGCCAGGGCCATGGTGTCGCCGTTCGGGCCCGGATGACGCACGAGCCGAGGGCACACCGGCGTCTTGTCGGCCGCGGCGGCGACCGCGAGCGCTTCGGCGACGGTGCGGGCGGAGGAAAGCATTTCCAGGGTCCGATGCGTGGGCGGCACGAGCTGCACTTCGCCCCGCGCGAAGCGACCGAGGATCTCTTCCGGGCTGGCCCAGAAGCTCGACACCGTCTCGCCGTCGTCGTGCAGGCCTTGCTGCCCGTCGGGGAGCGCGAGCAAGAAGAAGCGCGCGTCGAAGCGTCGCTTCTCTGCGGTGGGCGTGACCCAGCGGCCGAACGGAACCAGGGCACCGGCATCGAGAGCGATGGATTCCCGGCGCAGAAGCTCGAGGAGCGGCGTGCCGCTGGCGAGCGCCTGTCGAAGCCCGAGGGCCCGCGCATGGTTCACCGAGCCCGGAAAGATGGCCGCCTCTTCGAGGGACTCGCGGGCTGCCGCCACCGCGAGCGCCAGCGGACCGTCGGCCGGCGTGGACGCGAGATCCGCGAAGGCGGGGTCGTGATCGGCGGCGTCGACCTTGCCGCCGGGGAACACGATGACGCCCCCGAGCCATCGCGTCTTCTTGCTGCGCTCGACACAGAAGACCTGAAGGCCCGCCTCGGCGTTGCGGACGATGATCGCGGTGGCGGCGTCGACCGGGGCGCTGGCCTCGCGGTCGGGATCGAAATCGAGAAGGCTCATGGACGACTCCGGGATGGTGGACGGCGCCGCACGCTGCGCGCGGCGATGCCCTTGTCGCGGCCAGGGGGGACCGCCAAGACGAGCTGCAAGGTCGGGTGCCCGTGGGCGGCAGCGAGCAGGACGTCGATGGAATCGTCGTCGAGGAGCGCCGGCTCCAGCACCACGCGCTCCAGCCCGAGGCCCGACATCGACTCGAACAGACGTCCGTAGACGGGGGCGCAGGCCTCGGCGGTGAGTCCGGCGCGCGCGCCCACGCCGTAGCCGAGCAGCTTGGGAAACGGGGTCTTCGGGCGACCGGGCGTGAGAAAGAGCTCGCCCACTGCGCCGACCAAGAAACCCTTGGCGGCGAGGTGGCTCATGCGACTGCCGATGCGCCAGTCGACGTGCCCGGCGATGCCGCCGAACGGCTGCTCCCCCTCGAACAGCGAGAAAACCAGGGCGTCGGCGCGAATGCCGTCGAGGCTCCGGAGGTCCGGGGCAACGAACGCGAGGTCCATGCCCTCAGCGATCGCCGTCGACGCGTCCCAGGAGATCCGCGACGCGGTTGAGGACGCCGTTGACGAACGCCGAGCTGTCCTCGGTGCCGAAGGTCTTGGCCAGCTCTACCGCTTCGTCGAGGATGACCGCCCGCGGCACTTCTTTCTTCTCGAGAAGCTCCCAGGTGGCCAGGCGAATGACGTTGCGATCGACCCGCGCCATGCGCTCGAGGCGCCAGTGCTCGGAGGCCTTCTTGATGGTCTCGTCGAGGCGCACGCGATCGCGATCCACGCCGGCGGCGATCTCCTCGGCGTAGGCCTTTCCCTCCGGGTCCGCGTCGAAGTGACGGAAGAACGTCGGCGCCGCATCGCTCGCGGAGACGTCGGAGGTTTCCATGAGGAAGAGGATCTGCAGGGCCGCTTCGCGGCCGGTATGGCGTGCGCCCATGCTCAGGCCCGCTTGCCGGACTTGGACGAAAGCGTGGGCGCCACCAGAGGAGCGCCTGCGGTGGGAAGCTTGGCCAGGAGGGAAACCATCTCGATGGCCGAGAGCATGGCGTCCCAGCCTTTGTTGCCTGCCTTGGTGCCCGCCCGCTCCACCGCTTGCTCGATGGTGTCGGTGGTGAGGACGCCGAAGGCCACCGGGAGCCCGAACTGCAGGGAAACCTGCGCGGTCCCCTTGGAGACTTCCGAAGACACGTACTCGAAGTGCGGCGTCGACCCGCGGATCACCGCGGCCAGGGCCACGATGGCGTCGAAGCGACCGGACGCCGCGAGCCGCTGGGCCACCAGGGGAATTTCCCAGGCGCCGGGGACCCGGGCGATGGTGAGGGCGCTCGCGTCGCCGCCGTGTCGCACGAACGCATCGGTGGCGCCGGCCACGAGGTGGTCGACGATGAAGTGGTTGAAGCGACTCGCGACCAGCGCGACCTTCGACCCGCGGGGAACGACCAGAATACCTTCGAGTGTCTCTGCCGACATGGGCGGTTCCTTAGCACCAGGGGGTGTCCCTAGTCTTCCGGACCGAGGCGAAACGTCGAATTTTCTCGTGCCTTCAAGGCGAGAGGAGGAGCCGTACTTCTGCTACGTCGACGACGAACAACGCAGAAGGCGCGTGAAAGGCGGCGTTTTGCCGACGCGGAGCGAAACTAGGGACACCCCCTGGTTCCAGGGAGTTTGGCGGGGTAGCCGGGATTATTCGCCGCCCGCTGCCGCGCACGCAGGCCTCAGGGGAGCGCGAGGGTCTCCACGATGGTGAGGCCGAAGCCCCGGAGGCCGGCGATCTTCCGCGGATTGTTGGTCACCAGCCGGACCTCTTTCACGCCGAGGTCGGAGAGCACCTGCGCGCCCAGGCCGAACTCCCGGAGCGGGCTGTCTCCGCCCTTGGCCGGTCCGGCCTCGCCCGCGGGTGCCGGCACCGCCACCGGAAGGAACTCTTCGAAGGGGACCTCGCGGCCCGGCATGTACACGATGACCCCGCGCCCCTCGGCCTCGATGCGGGTCATCGCCTCGCGGAGGTGCCGGCCGCCGTCGCGCGGCGTGGACGCGAAGAGGTCGCCGGCGAGAGAGCCTTTGTGCATTCTACACAGAACCGGCCCGGAGGCGGTGAGGTCGCCCTTGACCAGCGCCAGGAACCTGCGCCCTTCGGCCGGCACGTCGTAGACCACCGCGCGCCAGCTGGAATCGGTGGCGTCCAGGTGAATCTCGCGGTCCACCAGCCGGTGCACGAGCCGCTCCGTCTGGAGCCGGTACTGGATGAGATCGGCGATGCTGAGGATGCGCAGACCGTGCGTCTTGCCGAAGGTCTCCAGGTCCGGCATGCGGGCCATGGTCCCGTCGTCGTTCATGATCTCGCAGATGACGCCGGCCGGGGTGAGCCCCGCCAGCCGCGCCAGGTCCACGGAGCCTTCGGTTTGCCCGGTGCGCACCAGCACGCCGCCGCGACGCGCCCGCAGCGGGAACACGTGCCCGGGGGTCACCAGGTCCTCCGGACGGCTCTCGGGGTTGGCGGCTACGCGAATGGTGTGTGCCCGGTCCTCGGCGCTGATGCCGGTGGATACGCCGGTGCGGGCCTCGACGCTCACGGTGAAGGCGGTGCCCAGGGGCGGGCCGCCACGCCCCGGCGTCTGCATCATCGGCAGCTTGAGGCGGTCGATCTGCTCTTCCGTGAGCGTGACGCAGATGAGACCGCGCCCGTGGATGGCCATGAAGCGGATGACGTCCTTGGTGACGAACTGCGCGGCCATCGTCAGATCGCCTTCGTTTTCGCGATCCTCGTCGTCCACGAGGATGACCATCTTCCCGGCGCGGATGTCGGAGATGGCGGCGTTGACGCGTTCCAGGAGATTGGGATCGATGGAGAGTACGGGGGGCATGCAAATGGCTCTTTTCGTCGGTGCGCGGCAGAGGAGTCGGGATGCTCCTTAGAGGTATCCAGACTTCCGAAGTAGCTCAGTCCAGGGGCCGTCTCCGGCGGTCGCGTCGCCGCCGCCCACGCGCAGCATGCGCTCCACGTAGCGAGCCAGCATGTCCACCTCGAGGTTCACGGCGTCGCCCGGCCTCAGCGAGGCGAGGGTGGTCTCCGTTTCCGTATGGGGAATGATGGCGACGTCGAAGGTCGCGTCGTCGACGCGGTTCACCGTGAGGCTGATACCGCTCACCGCGATGGAACCCTTCTCGGCGATGAAGCGGGCGAGGGCTTTGGGAAACGAGAAGGTCATGGAGGTGGCCTGGCCGATGGCCGCGGTGCGTACGAGCGCGCCCACGCCGTCGACGTGGCCGCTGACGATGTGCCCGCCCAATCGGCCCCCGGCGGGCAGCGCGCGCTCCAGGTTCACCGCGCCGCCCAGGGCCACTGCGCCGAGGGTGGTGCGGGCGAGCGTCTCCTCCGAGGCGTCGGCGACGAAGGTGCCGGCGCCGATCTCGGCCACCGTGAGGCAAACCCCGGACACGGCGATGGACTCGCCCAGGACCAGGTCGGCGAACGGACACGCGATGGTGAGCTTGGCGCCGCGTCCGCGCGCGACGCGCCCCTGGAGGTGACCCTTGGCTTCGATCAGACCCGTGAACACGACCGCTGATCTAGTACCGGCCCTCGACGATTTCGATGGTTTAAGGGGGCATGCGTCCGGAATTCGACGACCGCCGCCGCGGGTGGGCGGCCCCGAACGCAAAGTACAGCCTGATATTCCGGGGCCCGTGATACTCATTTGGTGTGCCGAACAAGCGCAAACGCATGCTCGTTCTCGCCGTAGGGGGGCTGCTCGTTGGCTGTGGCCCGAGCTTGCAGACGCTCTATGAGGGGGAAGCGCGCTTCGAGCATTGCTATGCGCTCGACCTCACGCCCACCGCCAGCCACGACGACCAGGAAGCGTGCTGGAAGGTCTGGCGCGAGCGCTACGCCGAGCGCGAGTCGCGCGACCGGGCCCGCTACGCGTCGGCGCGTTACAAAGAGCTCTCGGAGAGGCGAGCGCACGCACCCATCGCCGCCGCTGCGCACCCGCAGATTGCCGACACCCGAGACGCCGGGCCGCCGCTTCCCTGAGGGGTACTACCCGGCCTTGGGCCGGAGCTTGTTGGCGGCGGAGGTGAGCTCGCGCTCGCCCACGATACGAGAGGCGCCGGCCAGGGTGCGCGCGAGCTTGATCATGGGGAAGAGCTCGGCGAGGTTGCCGGGCCACTCGTAGCGCGCGATGCGGGCTCGGGCCTCGTCGGAGAGCTCCCACGGATCGTCGCCGGCGGGATCGTCCTCCCGGAGTGCGCCGATGGCCAGCTCTACCTTGTCGGAGCGGTTTCGGAGGGCGGGGAGGGTGATGACATTCCGCGCGGGCATGGCCTCGATGAGCTCGCGCCCGAGTGCCGATCGCGGCGCGTCGGAGGCCAGGACCACCCGAACGTCGGCCCGGCGCACCCGGGCTTCGCCCACGCGCCGGTAGGTGCCGAAGCGAATGAGCGCCGCCAGGGCAGTGTGCACGGAGCTGGGAAGGAGCGCGGCGCCCTCGAGATACAGCGTGCCCCCCACGTTCTGCTCCACCGCGCCCACCGCCGCTCGTGAGGTCCCGGAGCGGGCCCGCCCGAACAAGAGCTCCTCGACCGCGGAGGCGGCGAGCCGCGCGCAGTCGACCACCACGAACGGGGCCTCGCGCCGACGCCCGGTCTCGTGGATGGCGCGTACGACGCGCTTCTTGCCGGCGCCGGTCTCGCCCACCACCATGAAAGCTTCGTCGCTGTTGCTCAGGCGCTCGGCTTCGATCTTCGCCAACGTGAACGCGGGATCGCTGCCGCGCAGCGCCGTCACGGCGTCCATCATGGGCGCGCTGGGCCGCCGCGAGGGGCCTGCTTCGTCGCGCCGCTGCACCGAGAACGGCACGTCCGGCTCCAGGTACACGACCATGGCGAACGGGCGACCGGGGGCCAGGAAAAGCGGCTCCAGCTCGGCGTGGCACGTGACCACGTCGGTCTCCACGCGCACCGCGCCGCGGCCGGGGGAGAGCGCCTCGTCGCACAACGTTTGGTAGGGCACGCCGAAGAGGCTCTCCACGGAACGCCCTTCGCACTGCACCGGGGCGACGCCGAAGATCTGGCCCGCCTTGTCGTTGACGTGGGTGATGACGCCCGGCGCCTCGACGATGAGCGCGGCCATGGCGCACCGCTGGAGCATGCTCTCGATGAGCCGCAGGCCGCCCGGGACCGACGCCGAGTAGGCGCGGGCGCGCAGCACCCGCTCCACCGCCGCTGCCGCCGTCTCGATGGCGAAGCCGAAGCTCGGATCGTCGTCGGCCAGCTTGCCGCTCACGTCGAGGACCGCCACCACCTGGCCGCTCGGATCTTTGATGGGGCTGCCGTAGCAGAAGAGGCCATGGGCGGCCCGCTCGTAGTGGGCGCGGCCCTTCACCGCCACCGCGCGCTGCTCCGCCAGCGCCGTGCCCACCGCGTTGGTGCCGCGGGTGGCTTCGTTCCACTGCGCGCCTTCCACGATGCGCGCGCGGTCGGCCGCGGTGAGGAACTTGCCTCCGCCTCGCTGCAGGAGGATCACGCCGTCGACGTCCGCGAGCAGCGCCACCACGCCCCGGGACGTGAGCCCGGTGGTGACGCGATCGAGGATCGGGCCGGCCTCCGCGAAGACCGCTGCCGCCCGGTCGCGTCGGACCGCAAGATCGCCGCTGGAGACGCTCACCGGCGTGGCCGGACCGTCACCTTGCGCGCCAAGGTCGCGGCACCGCTGCCACCGCAGCAAAAGCGGCTGGAGGTCGACCACCTTGCGCAAGTCCTCACCGCGCTGGAAGCGCTCCCACATCGCCAGGCTGGGGGATTCGAGGATGAGCATCGAAGAGTCGACCATTGTACCCGTTCTCTGATGCCAGGCCACGCTCCGTGGCGTTTCCTTTTCGGATTGGCGCGCTCGGGCATTGGCGCACACGCGCCGCGAATATGCGTGCGGTCGCCGCTTTCCTTCGCGTTTTCGTGGAGGGCCGCGGGAGGTGCGTAACGCGCTACCCGTTTCCCCTTTCGGACCGGCGTTCCATGCTTACATCTCTCCGCATGCCGGAAGTCGTGCTCACGGTCGTCGGGCTCTCTGTCTTCTTCGTGCTGCTCATCCTCGCCGGCCGCTGCGTCCGGCAGATCAATCAGTGGGAAACCGCGCTGAAATTCACGCTCGGCAAGTTCTCCGGCACCCTCGAGCCGGGTCTCAACCTGGTGATTCCGGGGTTCCAGAACATCGTCAAGGTGGACATGCGCGTCCGCAATCGCGACCTCACGCAGCAGGCGGTCATCACCGCCGACAACGTCACCGCGTGGATCGACGCCATCATCTACTACAAGGTGGTCGATCCCCAGAAGGCGACGCTCAACGTGGAGAACTACGAGACCGCCATCCGCGATCGGGCGAAGGTGGTGCTGCGCGACGTGGCCGGCGAGACGAAGCTCGACGAGCTCTTGGCGCACCGCGAGGAAATCGCGGCCAAGGTACGGGCGGCGGTGGAGGAGTTCGTGGCGAAGTGGGGCATCCACGTGGAGACCATCGCGCTCCAGGACATCCAGCTCCCGGCGCAGATGCAGGAGGTGATCGCCAAGAAGGCCATCGCCGAGCGCGATCGCCAGTACGTGGTCATCAAGAGCCAGGCCGACCTCGAGAGTGCCAAGAACTTCGCGGAGGCCGCGCGCATCCTGTTCGAGTCGCCGGGCGCCATGGAGCTCCGCCGGCTCGAGGCGCTACAAAACCTCTCCGGGGCCACCAGCAAGGTCATCTTCGATCTGGCGCGGCCCGGCGGCAGCGAGGTCCATGCGGCGGCCATGGCGGCGGCCATGGGCGAGCACGTCCGCGTCGACACCAAGAAGAAGGAGAGCGCGGAGCCGGAGTCGGACCAGGAGCTCGGCATCGGGGCTCCCCCGCGTACCTTGCGGCAGCGTTAGAG
>JABFRG010000698.1 GCA_013141295.1 Polyangiaceae bacterium | reverse complement strand
GGTTTGCACCGATCGCGCCTGCGCGCTCGACGGCGGCAAGGCTCCCTGTAGTAGCCACCGCGAAGCAAGATAGGCGACCTCCAGAGAGGCCGCCTCTCTTCGTTACTGCCGTTCGGAAGCCTGGGAGCTGGCCGGGGGAGCCGGCGGTTGCAGCATGGCGGCGCGGTTGGCCTCGAGCTCCTCGGCGGCCGCGCGCGCGACCGCTTCTGCCGCCGCCTTGCCGGTGTCGTCTTCCCGAGGAATGGCGCCGGTGCACGCGGTGATGAGACGCTCCAGACCCTCGAACACGCGAAAGGCGCGGAGCGGACCGTTGAGCCAGCCCACGGTGATGCAGTAGGAACGCGTGTACGGCGGCGCGTGGTGCGCGGCGTGGTGCTCCGGCGAGAGCAGAAGGCCGGCCCGCTGCAGCCAGTGCACGACGCGCGGCGGCCTTTCCATGTGCGCCCACTTGTGAATCTGGCTGGTCAAGGCCACGAAGACCGTGGCGGACGCCAGGCTCATGCCCACGAAGACGTCGCTGAGCGTCGCGGTTGCGGGGCGGACGCACCACACGCCGATGCTCGCGGGCAAAAGTGCCAGCGCGAAATTGTGTCCGTTGGTCTCGACGAAGTCGTGGCGCGTGATGGCTTTCTGGTCCACGTGGTGATGTCGGAACGTGCGAATGGCGAGGCGGCCCACCACGGGCGTGTCGACGTTGCCCCAGGTGTCGAAGGCCCAGTGGGCGACGCCCGACGTCAGGTCGGCGAAGAGCATGCCCAGGAGCATCGCCAGCGGCACCCACCATCCGGAGAGCGTCGGCGCGTGGGCGGTGCGCACGCACAGCCATACCAGCGTGCTGGACGTGAGGAGGATACCGCCGAGCTCGTAGGCACGGTGAACCCGGCTGTAGCCAGCCTCCAGCTCCTTGGCATCGCGCTGCTCGATCTTCGCCATCGTTCCTCCGCCGCACGTGAAGTCACTGCGGTCCTACGCTGCTCCGGGCCGCCGGTTTCGTGGCGCAGACCAGTCACAGCACCTCGTTTCGTCGGACCCGTCCGGGGGCGATGGACGACGAAAACCCGAACCATCCTACCAAGGGTGGTTCGGGCCGGGTGTGGTTTTCCCGTGTGCTGGGATTTCTCAAAGAGCTTCGGGACTTCGGCGCAAGAGGCGACGCGACTGACGCGGCACGCCGAAGTGCGCCAATTGGAACCGCTGCTACTTGAGGGGGCCGGTGATGGTTCCGAGGTCGACGAAGGAGTGGTCGGTCATGATGACGAACGGCCGCTCCTCGAACTTGAGGCCGCCCTTGCCGTCGTGCTCGAGGATCTGCAACTTGCCCATGCCGTAGCCCATGGGACCGCGGGAGTAGTAGTGGGCGCTCAGCTGGTACGGATACGCGCGGGCGCCCACCGGGTTGCGGATGGTGAAGCACTCGGGGCCGTAGCCGGTGGTGACGTCGGCGTACAGGTTGCCGCCGGAGGGCAGGTCCTTGGCTCCGTAGTACGCGTGGCCGCCGTTGCGATCGCGAATGTGGAAGTCCACGTCGTTGGCGTCGGTCTCCCACACCAGCACGAAGCGCAGGCTGGGCTCGTTCTCGGGCGTGGCCCCGGTGGCGGCGATGCGCTTTTCCACGTCGGCGCGCACGCCGGGGTCGGCCTTGATCCAAGCGGCTCCCACCAGCGCCAGGTCCTCGCGCAAGATGCGGTCGACGCCCCGGAATCGGCCTTCCGGATACGTGTGCTTTGCACCCGTCTCCATGGCCTCGAAGGCCTCCTTGTACTTTCCGTCGCGGAGGAGTGAGAACGCCAGCAGGCGGTGGCTCGCCGGGTGGTCCGGGCGCTGTTCGGCGGCGCCGCGAAAGGCGTCGGCGGCCAGGGCGAAGCCGAAAGGCGTTCCCAGGCGCTCCAGCCGCTCGCCGGCGAAGCGACGGCTGTCGGCGCGGAAGGAGAACAGCTCGAGCACCGAGCCATAGGCGCGCGCGGCGGCGACCTTGTCGCCGGTGGCCTCTTTGGCCTCGCCCAGTGCGACCAGCGCCATGACATCGGCGGGGGCGGCGGCGTACCAGCTCTCGGCCTCGCGCACCGCGTCGTCCTTCTTGCCGGCCTTCAGCGACGACATCACCGTGGCGAAGCGGCCGGTATAAGCCGGCTGCGCGCTCGCGGCCGAGGGCGCCGTCGAGGACGCGCTCGAGAATCCGATGTCCACCCGCGCGGTGCCCGCGGCTCCCGTGGTGGGGAACGTGAGATGGCCCACCACCCGGCTCACGCACGCGCGGCCGCTCGACGAAGGTAGGCTCGAGCCGTCCAGGGTGGCCTCCGAAACGTGGCCGCTGGCGTCGATGGCCAGGCGCAGCCCCACCGTACCGGCCGCGGCCTGAGCGTCGCTGCAAGCGCGAACGCGCCCCATGTTCGCCTCGATCACGCGGCGAACCGCGTCTTGCGTGAGGCCGCCGGTCACCTGGAGCGAGTCCAGCTGCACCGAGAGGCGCGAAGCTCCGCCCCGGCCTGCACCTCGGTGCCCTGGCGCCTCTTCTTCGCGCTCGGCGGTGGCAGTGGCAGCCGCCCGCGGATCGCCCACGTCGGGGATGCGCCGGGGAGCCGGGCGGGCATCGGCAGGCGGGATGGTGATGGGTGATCCGTTGTCCGCGCCCGGCGGAGGGGGCGGCGCTTCGTCGGCCCGGTCCAGGATGCCGATCATTCCGAACTCCGCAGCGTCGCGCAGCGCCGCTTGCCGCTGGATGTGCGGATCGCCATCGCCACCCGAAGGGCCCTGCACGCCGAAGCGGCTACCGGTGGAGGTCGGACGACCCATGCTGCCCTCCTCGCCCTTGGCGCGCGCGCCGCTTCCGCCCATGTCTCTGCGGGCAGGCGAGTCCTTCTTGTCTTTCCCGTCGTCTGCCTCGTCCTCGGGGCCGGTGCGCGAGGCCTGCGCCACCTTGATGCGTCCGTCGTCGACGGTCAGAATGTCGAGCTTGGCCTTTCGGTCGATGTCGAATCGTTTGTAATCTGCATCGGTTTCCAGGACCAGCATGGCGGTGAAGTCGGAGGTGACCCGGTAGCGGGTGGATACCCGGACGATCTCCTTCTTTGCGGCCTCGGCGTCGCCGTTGGGGGGCGACTTTCGCAGGCTCTCGATCTTCGCCGAGGCCCAGGCGCGCTCGAGGAGCGGTCGCTCCACGGTGCGCAGCTCCGGCGTGAACGGCGCCGCGTCGCCCAGCGTGATGCGGGGGCTCTTGCCGTCCGGAATTTGCGCGAACACCAGCACCTCGTCGCCGGCCTGGACGCCGTCGATGCGATCCGGGTAGGTGAAGGTCGCGCCCTCCACTTTGACCTCGATCTTGGAGCGGGTGCCCAGCGAGAGCCGACGCACGATCTCCGCGCTCCCCTCCTTGGCGTCGAGCATCACGCCGTCCTGGGCCAGCTGGCCGCGCACCAGGCTCCGGAGCCGAGATTCGTCGCGAATGCCGCCGAGCACCACCGCGTCGATGCGCTGCAGCGGCGATGCGCGCAGCCCCTCGACCTTGCCTTGCAGCTTCTTCTCGTCGGTCTCGCCGGCGGTGACCACGCCGTCGCCCAGGATCACCAGCCGCGAAGGCGCGTCGCGGCGTGCCTTGGCGTGCTCGCCCGCGGCCACCAGTGCTTGCTCGAGGTTCGATGCGCCCATGGCGTTGCGCGAGACGATGCGCTGCACCTCTGCATCGCCGAAGGCTTCGCGCGCGCCGTCGAACATCACCTCCGTGGTCTGATCGAAGGCCAGCACCGAGATGCGCGTACCGGGCGCCATCTGGGCCACCAGCTCGCGCAACAGCTGCAGCTCTTCTTTGAGACCGAGGGCGCGCGAGGCGCTGGTGTCCACCAGGAACACCGTGGCCCCCAGCGGCGCGGGCGGCGCCTCACCGCGGGGAATCGGCACCACCCGGGCCATCATCAGGTCGCCGCTGCGAACGCCACCCCGGCGGGCGAAGCTCGGGGAGCGCACCGTGAGATCGTTGCCCGGGAGAAAGCCGCTGCGCTGGACGTTGACCACCGGGTCCCGGGCGCCGGCCGCGAAGACCTCCACCGAGAGATCGTCGAGCTTGCCCAGTCCCTTCAGCGGAAACGTGTAGGATGCATCCTTGGGGATGGTCTGGGAGTACGCCAGGATGATCTCCTTCCTCCCGTTGGCCGGAATGGGGAACACCCGCGCTGCGAACTCGTTGCCCGGCGCCTGCTCCAGGAGCGCCGGATCTTGCCGGCGATGCAGGAAGTCCTCGTAAGCCCGGCGCGCCGCCTGCTTCTCCACCACTTCGCCTTCTTGCCAGCCGGCGTCGGTCTTCATGGCGAAGCGCGAGAGCGAGGCGCCGGGCGGGAGCGTGACCTTGAAGTTCCCTTCCAGCACGCGGCTCTCGGGGTTCTCGAAGGTGAGCTTGAGCTCGGTGAGCGCCATGGGATCCTCGATGGCGGCGCGGATGCTCATGGACGTGAGCCGAAGGCCGGTGCCGTCGGACGCGGTGAGGCTCACCGGCGCAGCGGCCTTCTGATCGGCGTTGCCCTCCACCAGCGAGACGTCGAACACCTGCACCGTCGCCCGCGGCTTTTTCTCCCGGCTCTCCGAGAACGCCACCGCCGAAGCGAGGCCGATGACGAGCAACGTGGACGCGGCGATCGTGGACCTTCGCATGGATCTTCGTACTTTCTGCGGGCGGGAACGGTGGGGCTACCGCGGGACCATCGGTCGGACAGTCTGCGGCGCGTTTGGTTCCCGACGCGCGAAGGCAGCGAAGGATCTAGCGAATCAGCTCGCCTACATCTTGCCGCGCATGGCGTCGAGCCGGAGCTTCCACACCACGCCCACGGCCTCGGCGAAGATCTTCCGGCTCATCTTCGACTTGCCGGCGCGGCGGTCGACGAACACGATGGGCACTTCCTTGACGCGCATGCCCTTGAGGATGGCGCGGTAGGTCATCTCGATCTGGAACGAGTAGCCGTTGGAGTTCACCGAGGCGAGGTCGATGGCCTCGAGAGCCCGGCGGGTGAACGCCTTGTAGCCGCTGGTGAGGTCCTTCACGCCGAGCCCCAGGATGGAGCGGGAATACAGAGACCCACCCTTGGAAATGACGTGGCGACCGACGCCCCAGCCTTCGACGCCGCCGCCGGGAATGTTGCGGGACCCGATGATGACGTCGAAACCCTCGTCGAGGGCGCGCACGAAATCCTTCAGGTAGCGCACGTCGTGCGACAGATCGGCGTCCATCTCGAAGAAGCGGTCGTAGCCTTCTTGCAGGCCGCGCGCGAAGGCCTGGGTGTAGGCAGTGCCCAGGCCCTGCTTGCCAGCCCGGTGCATGACCCGCACGTTGGCGTCCTTGGCGGCGATGGCGTCGGCGATCTCGCCGGTGCCGTCGGGCGACGCGTCGTCCACGATGAGGATATGCGCCTCGGGGAATGCCGCGCGCACCTCCGAGACGAACCGCTCGAGATTGTCGCGCTCGTTGTAGGTCGGAGTGACGATAAGCGTCCGCGTCATCGGCCCTCGGATTAGCAGCAAACGCCGCGGGTCTGCGAGCCAAATCGCGCGTGCCCGCCTTCGCGATTGAGCACCCGAGCTCGGGCGTTTTCCCGTACCATCGACCGGTGACCTACCGGTCCGGACGACCCCCGCCGCCACCGTCTTCGCAGCCCGTCGGGCGGCGGCGCTCGTCTCAGTCCATTCTGACCCCGGACGCCGCGCGCGTCGAGGCGCTCGAGGCGGCGTTGGCGCGTGAGCGCAAGGTGAGCTCGGCGCTCCGCGAAGTGGGCGTGGCCATCGGCGTCACCGCCGACGTGGAGGACCTACTTCAGCTCATCCTCTCCAAGATGACGGAAGTGGTGGAGGCGGATCGCGCCACGCTCTACCTGCGCGACGAGGAGAGCGGTGAGCTGGTCTCCCGGGCCATCGGCGGCGGCGCCATGTCGTCGATTCGCCTGAAGCCCGGCCAGGGCATCGCCGGGGCGGTGGCGGCCGCCGGTAAGCCGGTCATCGTCGCCGACGCCTACGAGGACCCTCGCTTCAATCCGCAGTGGGATCTCACCACCGGCTACCGCACGCGCTCCATCTTGGCCGTGCCCATCGTCGATCACACCGGCGCCACCATCGGCGTGGCCCAGGTGCTCAACAAGGCGCACGGCGAGTTCACGCTGGACGACGCCAGCACGCTTGCTGCGCTGGCCAGCCAGGCGGCCATCTCCATCGAGAACTTCCGACTGCTGCAGTCCATCAAGACCAAGAACGCGCAGCTCGAGGAGACCAAGGAGAAGCTCGAGCTTCGGGTTCGCGATCTCAAGCTGCTCTTCGATCTCGAGTCGGCCATGTCGCGGGTCGGCACCCTGGACGAGCTCCTGGTGAGCGTCCTCGGCGAGGCTCGCCGCGTCACCAAGGCCACCGTGGGTGCCTTCGCGCTGCGCGATCCGGAGAGCCAGCTCTCGACGCTCCACGTGCTGGAGAAGGGCCGCATTCTCCGCTTTCCCATGAAGGAAGACGAGGGCCTCATCGGCGCGGCCATGACCACCGACGAGGTGATCCTCACCCACGACGCCTCGCGGGATCCGCGGCAGAGCGTGGAGCTCGACGCCCGTGCCGGCTTCGAGTCGGAGACGGCTCTGTGCGTGCCCCTGGAGGGCGAGGACGGCCATCCGATCGGCGCCTTCGGCCTGTACAACAAGCGCGGCAGCGAGCCCTTCACCGAAGAGGACCAGGCGCTGGTGCTCCTCATCGCCGCCAACGCCTCCACCGCCATTCGCCTGCACTGGTCGCGCGAGTCGCGGGAGCGCGAAGAGCGCCTCACCACCATCGGACGGCTGCTGTCGGGGGTGCTCCACGACCTGAAGACCCCGCTCACGGTCATCAGCGGCTACGTCCAGCTCATGCAACTGGCCGACAAGAAGGCCCAGCGCGACGAGTACGGCGCCCTCATCTTCAAGCAGTTCGAGCACATCGGGGCCATGCAGCGGGACGTCCTGGAGTTCGCCCGCGGCGAGAAGAGCGTGCTCATTCGAAAGGTGTATCTTGCAAACTTCTTCGAAGAAGTGAGGCAGAGCCTGGAGACCTCGCTGGCCAAGAACCGCGTGGAGCTGGTGGTCGACGTACAAGACAAGGGCACCGCGCGCTTCGACGAGGGCAAGGTGCTGCGCATCATCCACAACCTGGCGCGCAACGCCGCCGAGGCCATGGCCTCCAAGGGCGGCGGTAAGTTCACGGTGAAGGTGCAGCGCGACAAGGAAGGGTCCTTGGTGCTGACCTTCTCCGATACCGGCCCGGGTATTCCCAAGGACATCGAGCACCGCCTTTTTCGCTCTTTCGTCACCAGCGGGAAGAAAGGTGGCACCGGTCTTGGTTTGGCCATCGTGAAGCGCATCGCGGAGGAGCACGGCGGTTCGGTGACGGTGCACTCCACCAGTCGCGGCGCCACCTTCAAGGTGATCTTGCCGCAGCCGGAAGAGGGCGCATGAGCCTGCGCGCACGCCTCGCCCCCCTCGCCCTCTTGCTCCTGCCGGCGCTGGCCCGGGCCGAGGACGTCACCGCGCCGTTCATCGATCCGGGCGACGTGCCGCTCCCGGACTGGGCCAAGACGGTGGCGCCCAACCGCGCCGACGTGGCCATCTACCAGCAAGCCGGCGACGTGCAGAAGCGCCGCGGCACCATGATGCGCGACGCACGCCTCTCGCTCTTCGGGGCGCATCGCGGGGCGCACTGCGGCGGGCGCTGGCTCTCGGTGGGTCCCATGGCCTGGGTGTGCTCCGACGACGTCACGATGAGCGCGGACCCGCCCACGCTGGGGCTCGGTCTGCCGGCGATGGCCGACGGTCTTCCGTATCGCTACTACTTCGCGGGCGCCGAGGGCGCCGACGCCTACGACACCTTCCAGTACGCCGGCGACGAATCACCGGCACTGCAGATGGAGAAGGGCTGGAGCGTGCCCATCGTCGAGCAGCGCTCCAAGGGCGGCGAGCTCTGGGGTCGCACGCGCGCGGGGCTGTGGATCGCCATGCGCGAGCTGGGGCCTTCGCGCCCGTTCGCATTCCACGGCGAGGTCATTCCCGCGGAGGCCAAGCTCGACGTGGCCTGGGTGAACGCCGAACGGACCAACGTGTACCCGGACGCGACCGCGCAGAAGAAGCCGCTCGAGACCCGCGTGCGCTTCCAGCTCCTCCACGTGCGCGAGGAGAAGAGCACCCGCGAGGGCATGTTCCTGCGGGTGAACGACGACGACAAGCCGGCCGCCTGGGTCCGCGCCAAGGACATCGCGCGGCCGAGCCTCGCCGCGCCGCCGTCCGAGGTCTCCGGCGCCGCCACCGGCGAACGCTGGATCGACGTGGAGCTCGCCTCGCAGACGCTCGTTGCCTACCAGGGCACGACGCCGGTGTTCGCCACCATGGTCTCCACCGGCCGCGGCGCGCAGGGCTCGGAGACCGCGACCCCCCGCGGCGTGCACCGCATCTGGGTGAAGCTCCACACCACCGCCATGGACAACCTCGAGAAGGAAGACGCGGAGCACTACTACTCCATCGAGGACGTGCCCTGGGTTCAGTTCTTCGACAAGGGCGTGGCCCTCCACGCAGCCTTCTGGCACCGCGAGTTCGGGCGGGTTCGCAGCCACGGCTGCGTGAACATGGCGCCCCTCGACGCGCACCGCATGTTCGCCTTCACCGGCCCGCACATCCCTTCCGGCTGGGCCGCCGCGCTGCCCACGCCGCTAGAGCCGGGCACCTGGGTCCGCGTCAGATAGGCCTCAGCTTTTCTGGGCTCCCCTCTCCCTTCAGGGAGAGGGGCCGGGGGTGAGGTGAATACCCTTTGTTCTCGGGGGGAAGATTACGGGGCGTTCAGGGTATCAGGGGTGAAGCTCCGCTCCGGGTGTAAATTTACCTTGTAATTGACGATGTGGGCTTTGGTGCTACTCCAGCTTTATTACTGAACCGTAAGGAGTTCCATGACGTCCAAGCTTCGCCTCGCTGCTCTTCTGCTCCTTGTGACCACGGCGCCCGGTTGCGTGGCCGAGACCGACGTAGAGGAGGACATGTCCGGCGCGTCGACCGACGCCATCACGGACGTGAACCACTCGGCGGTGAAGCGGCAGTCCATCGGCAACTGCTGGCTCTACGCCACCGCGAGCTGGGCCGAGTCGCTGCACAAGAGCGTGGCCAACGAAGAGCTCAACATGAGCGAGTCGTACTGGAACTACTGGTACTGGTTCGAACAGATCGCCAACGGCGGCCTCTCCGGCAGCGAGATTCAAACGGGCGGCTGGTACTCCACCGGCGTCGACCTCATCTCCCGCTACGGCGTGATGATGGAAGCCGACTTCATCCCAGAGGAGGCCAACGCCGAGATGAGCGGTCGCCAGAAGTCGGCCCTCGACGCCATCAACCTCTCGCTCAAGAGCGGCGCGCTCTCCACCGCCGCGGCCCGGAAGGATCGCGCGCTGGTGCGCAAGGAGCTGAACCGCGTGTGGGGCCTGCAGCCCGCCGTGGTGACGCAGATGGACAGCGTGTTCGGCCCCAAGGTCACTCGCACCCTCGATCGCTGGGCTTCCACCAAGAACACCAAGGTGGTGCGCGCCCGCGAGATCTCCGTGCGCACCATGGACTCGACCACCAAGAAGATGGCCACCGTGACGCTGGCCGACGCCATCGGCACCAAGGCCTCCACCTACGCGGCTCGTACCGGTCGCTACGCGTGGCAATCCATCTCGTACCCGAGCTGGGATGCGACGAGCCGCCGCGCCACGCTGCGCCGCATGCAGACCGCGATGCACGATCAGAACCCGGTCATCCTCTCGTGGTTCGTGGACTTCAACGCCCTCGACGCGCAGGGCCGCTTCATGGCGCCGCCGGCCACGCCGGGCCACCAGGGTGGCCACATGGTGGTCATGGAAGACTACGAGATCGACAACGTCCCCGGCTTCGGCACGCTGAAGGCCGGCGTGAAGGAGACCCGTCCGGAGGCGCTCACCGCGGCCCTCGACCCCGCCGCCACCATCAAGTTCCTGCGCATCAAGAACTCCTGGGGCAGCTACCGCGTCGACCGCCAGTTCGTGCTCCCCGGCTACCACGATCTCTACATGGCCTACCTCAACGGCCCGGTGAAGCAGTGCCGCGCCAAGGCCGACGGCAGCCCCGATACGTCGAGCTGCTGGGATGACACGCCGCTCAACGATCTGGTGCTCCCCGCCGGCTACTGACCCTTGGCAGCGTCGCTGGCCTGTTGTTAGCCTGGCTCCGTTTATTCTCATTCGAGAGGAGCCCAAAGGATGACGCGAAAGGCTGCGAACAAACCCCGTGCACTCGTCTTCGAGCTGGGGTGGCCGGGGATCGCCGATAGCATCGACCTGAAGGCCCCGTTTCGCCGGCGGGGGCAAACGGTAGCCCTGGCCTACGACGAAGCCTACGAATCCCAGGACCGCGTGTACCAGCTTTGCCGCGAGAAGGCCTTGGCGCCTGCGGCGGCGACGCGGTGCGAAAAGGCGTTCGACGACTTCATCGAGAAGATGGGCCCCATCGTCCTCGAGCGTCTGGGCGTGGACGAGGACACCTCCATCGTCCGCGGCTACCACAACGACGGGACGCTCGAGAAGATCACCGCGGCCTTCGAGAAGTGCGGCTTCAAGGTCGTCCCGTTCACGCTGGACCCGTTGCCGAAGGACCCGCTTCTGGCGAAGGCCATCCAGGGCGTAGCCGATATCAAGCGCCGCTACAAAGCGGCGGCGCAGCTCGTCCAGACCGCGGAGAAGAAGCCCGGGCGCGCGGGCGAGATCGTCACGGCGCTCCTCCAGGCGAGCACCAGCAAGAGCTCGCGCATCGTCGCCGAGCATCGTGCGAGCGTTAGGCGGGTCCGCGATGCGGTGGAAAAGGGATGGAACCTCTCGAACGCCGGCATCGCCCACTACCTCGTGGAGCTCGGAGCGGTCCTGGTCGGCCCGGGAGCATCGCCGAGCACGGCGGCGAAGGCGGCTCTGGAAGGTCGGGCCGACGCGCTCGCCGCGTCCTTCGCCGATGCATCGGCGACCTGGACCGACGAGATGCTCGAGGTCTTCCTGCAAGCCGCCGTTCTTCGGCCCCACACCGGGAGTACCTTGAAA
>JABFRG010000635.1 GCA_013141295.1 Polyangiaceae bacterium | reverse complement strand
GCGCAGCAGGAGGCGCCGCGTGCGCCACCACGGCCGGCACTACGGTGGTGGCCTCTGGCGGCGGAGCGACCGATGCGCCCTGCACCGCCATGGGAAGCGTTCGTTGTACCGCCCCCGCGGCTCGCTGGCGCAGATAGGTCGGCGTGCTCGTCAGCCAGATGGTGGCCACCAACACGCCCACCGCGAGGCTGAAGATGAGGCACCACTGCGCGAAGGTGCGAACCGAGGTCGTCTTCGGAATGAGTCTCCCCAGGCGCGCCAGAGCGCCGGTGCGCGGCAGGCCCGCCGGCACGAGATCGTCGCTCGTTTCGGCACCCTCGAAAGAGGGCTCCGGTGCCTGCGCTGCGGGCGGCGCGCGCGGCCTGGATGGCGCAGAGCGCGGTGGGTCGAGGCGCACCTGGATGGGCCGCTCTCGAGGTGCGTTGCCGCGGTCGCGCGATTCGAGGGTGCCGTAGTTGGGCTCGTGCCGCACTTCCGGCGGAATCGGCGCATCGGGTACAGTGTCACCGCCCTCGCGCTCCCGCGGAGCTGCCGGCGCAGACACGTACGAGCGCGTGGGCGCCTCGCGCACCGGATCGCGGGCGGGCGGCGCTTCGCCCGGGAGCGGGGGCGCGCCAGGCAGCCGCATGGTCTGCACGCGACCGTTGTGAAGATGCACCGGGATTGCTGCCCGCTCGGTGGAGGCGGCGGCCGCCCTGCTGTGGGCCTCGGCGGCCATACTGAGCGACGCGTCCTCGGCCCGAATGAGCTCGACCCGCTTGTGGATCCGCTGCTCCTCGGTGGTGGCGCGTTCGCTGTACGCGTGCTCGCGGTAGCGATCGGCGAGGCGCGCGTGAATCTCTTTGAGCCAGCGGCCAAACAGTTCCGCAGTGGCCGGGCGACGGTCCGGGTCTTTCTCGAGGGCCGACGCCACGAGATCGTCGAGATCCGGCGGAACATCGACGAAGCGCGAGAGGCGCGGCGCCGTGACCTCGCGGTGCATGCGGCCGGTCTCCGAGGGGTTCTTGCCCTGGAAGACCAGGCGTCCGGTGAGCATGCGGAACAGGAGGCCGCCCACGGCGTAGAGGTCGGTTTGCGGGCGCGCGAGCAGGCCGTATTGCTCCGGGGCGGCGTAGTCGGGCGTGCCGTTGAAGAGGTCGGACGATGCTTCGCTGAGGGCCTTGTCGCGCAGCCGGGCGATGCCGAAGTCGAGGATGACCACGCGGCTCGGGCTGTTGCTACGCTCCGGCTCGGTCAGCTGGATGAACAGGTTGCCCGGCTTGATGTCGCGGTGAATCATCGGGTGCGTCGGGTGGCTGTGCGCGACGGACAGCCCCTTCAGTGTCTGGATGCAAATCTCGATGGCCTCGGAGGCGGTGACGGTGCCGCCGCGGAGCAGCGATCGGTGAAGCGGTGCGCCCTCCATGTATTCCATGACGAAGTAGGGGCGCGCACGGTCCTCGGTGGTCATTCCCGCCGTGTAGACCGAAACGATATGCTCGCTCTTGAGGCGGCCGATGGATCGCGCCTCGTGCATGGCGGCCTCGTGCGCCTTCGCGTTCTTGCCGGGGCGGATGTTGAGCAGTTTCATGACCGCCGGACGGTCCATGGCCTCGTCGCGCACCAGGTACACCTGGCCCTGGCCTCCTTCGTCCAGCATCCGAAGAAACTGGTACCCGGTGCCTGGAACCTCCACGCCTGGTTTGTACTTGCTCTGGCTCATCCCCGCGTTCCGCGTAGCCTACCCGAGTTTCGGCCAGGTTGCCGCCTATCGGCCGCAGTTCCCGCCAGTTGCGGAGAAAATTCGGGCACAAAAAGCAACCGCCGCGGAAACCCGGGGGGGCAGGCTCTCGCGGCGGTCGGCACGAGACTTTCGCCCCGCACTGCGATTCTTCCTAGCCGCGCGCCCGGCCGGGCGCAAGGCCTCCGTTCACTTGCGCCGCTTCGCTCGCTTGGCCGCGGGCTTCTCTTCCGCCGCTGGCACGTCTACCGCGCCCACCGTTTTGCCAAAGAGCGCCAGGGCCGCCGCGGGAACGCTGGTGAACGACACGAGCCCCGCCCGCACCCGCACCGCGGAGCTCGCGAGCGTCTGGTGCTTGCGAAGCGCCTCGCCCAGCGCGCGCTCGAGGCTGCTGGTGGGCTTCTTCTTCCCCGACTTGTCGAGGGCCCGCGTCGCCGCGACGATCTCCTCGACCGCCGCCTTCTCTAGCGACACCGACGTGGTCTTGCCATTGCGCGTGACCGGAATCTTCAGGCGATCGAACGCAATCGGAAGCGGAGGATGCGCCAGCGGCGCGCCCAGCTTCGCCTCGAGGAACGACAGCGCCGCATCCAGCCGGGTGGTGCCGTACTTCTCTTCCTCGCGCGGCGACGCAAACTTCGCCACCCGCACGTACCGGAACGCGTTCCGCCGCGACTCGCCGAGCCGCTCCTTGAAGAACTCGTCGGCCGTCGCATACCCGGCCACCACGAACAGCGGCGGCTCGTGCTCGATGATCTCGCCCACCGCCTCCCACAGCGAATCGAACGCCGAAGCGCCCTTGGTGTGCGCCGCATGAATCTGCGCCGCCAGCGCGTCGTACCGCCGCTTCAGCGAAGCGTCGACCTTGACCGAGATGTCCGGCTCACGCGCCGGCGCCTTTGCCTTCTTCTTTCCCGCCATGGGATAGATGGTGGCACGGGTCCGTGGAGGCGGGAAGGGGAGAAGTGCGGCATGCGTGGCACGCCGGAGTGCCACGCATGCCGGCCTCCGACTTGGGAGAATCGTGTTCCGTCAAGATGGTCGCGATCGAGATTGGCGCCATGCCGAGCTGAGCCGAGACGACGAGTGCCCAGCGGTTCAGCCCACAAACCGGGCACGCCCGCCGACCGGCGCGTGCGTAGGCCACGCCTGCGGACCGCGCGATGCGGGCCCTGTCGACGCTGCGCACGGCGCAAGCAGGTGTCGCAGCGACCGGTTCCGCCGTCGACGACTTCCTCGGCGCTTGTAGGCTTCGTCCGCTTGGGGCAAGCTGCTCGCGTGAGCAGGAGCGATTCATGCCGGCCGTGCCCAGTTCGACGATGACGTCCGAACCGTGGGTCTCGGTCGAGGACGTTGCCGCACACCTCGGGGTGGCGCGCGGTTCTGTGCACGGGGTCGAGGCCCGTGGGCTGCGTGCTCACGAGATGGGTCGGCCGTGGGGGCTCAAGTTTTATCGGATCGACGAGCGGGGCCGCGCTGGTGGCGCTGGCGAAGCCAAGCGCGAGACCGTGCGCGAGACCGTGCGCGGCTCGGCGACGAGGAAGAGCTGATGTCGAAGACGAACGGCGCGCGCCCTCCGAAAGCACCACCAAACGCTTCGAGAGCTGAGCGCAGCCATACGATCAGCAACGACGCGCTCAACGCAGTTTGCCCCTACTACACGATGTACCCGCTCGAATTCCCGCTGCGCGTCCTGACGGAGTACGGCAACGACGGCGACTGGGTCATCGATCCCTTCTGCGGTCGGGGCACCACGAACTTTGCGGCTCGCCTGCGTCGGATGCCGTCGGTCGGCATCGACAGCAGTCCGGTTGCGGCAGCACTCGCGCAGTCGAAGCTCGCATCTGCGGAGCCCGACCGGGTCGTCGCAAGCGCAAGGGCCATCCTCAAGGCGCGCAAGGAACCGGCGAGCTTCCCCGCGGGAGATTTCTGGAAGCACGCGTACCACGAGCGCACACTCGTTCAGCTCTGCCAACTTCGCGAGGCGCTGCTCGGCGAGTGCTCGTCGCCTACGCGCATCTTGCTGCGAGCGATCGTTCTCGGCGCTCTCCACGGACCCCGCCCAAAGGGCACACCATCGTACTTCTCGAACCAATCGCCTCGGACATTCGCGCCTAAGCCGAACTACGCGGTGAAGTTCTGGACAGCACGGAGCATGCGGCCGGTCGACGTCGACGTGCTGTCAATCATCAAGGCGCGGGCGGACCGCTACCTCGCGCAGCCCCCACCAGACGTCGACGGCAAGGTGTTGCTTGGGGACAGCCGAGTTGCGGATACGTTCAGGGACTTGCCCAGAGCTCGCTTCGTGGTGACGTCGCCTCCATACTTCGGCATGCGCACGTACCTGCCGGACCAGTGGCTCCGGCTCTGGTTCCTTGGTGGACCCGACTACGTCGAATACCGCCAGCCCGAAGGTCAGCTCGAACACTCCGGGGTCGACCACTTTGCTGCCGGCATGGGGCGCGTGTGGAGGAACGTGGCCACCCACTCGACCAAGGACGCGCGACTCATCATCCGCTACGGCGGCATCCACGACCGAGCCGCCGAGCCGATGGACGTGCTGAAGAGGTCGCTGGTCGACTCGGGCTGGAAGATGAAAACGGCGAAGGCTGTACCTGACTCCGACAGGGGACGCAGACAGGTGGTTCAGTTTGGCGCCAAGCCGAAGAAGGCGATCACCGAGCATGACGTGTACTGTCAACGTGCCTGAGGGAGAGAGCCCGTGACGAAAGTCAACCAGAAGAAACCGACGGCAGGCCCGAAGCCGCAACAAGCGGCGAGCAGCCTGCTGAAGGGCGAAAAGGTCTCGTTCGACGACAAAGACACGGAGAAGAGGGTCAGCGATGAGGACCTCAACAGCCGTTACGCCAAGGGAGAGATGCGCATTGTCACGGAGCAGGCGCGCTATCCGCTCGCGGGTATCCTAGCGATGTTGAAGGAGCAGGTTGAGGGGGCAGGCGGCAAAATGGAGCCGCGCTACAAACTCGACCCCGAATACCAGCGACGACACCGGTGGAGCCCGGAGCGGAAGTCGCGGCTCATTGAGTCATTCTTGATGAATGTGCCCGTGCCCCCGGTGTTTCTTTTCGAGCGCGAGCTCGCGCGCTTTGAGGTGATGGACGGCCGCCAGCGGTTGACTTCGCTCGGAGATTTCTACGCAAACAAGTTCGCGCTGATAGGCCTCGAGCAATGGGCGGATTTGAATGGTCGCACGTACTCGGAGCTGCCCTCGAAGATCCAGGATGGCATCAACCGCCGGTATATCTCCTCGATCATCCTTCTCAAGGAGACAGGCGGCGACGACGCCAAAGCGGCGGAGCTGAAGAAGATGATCTTCGAGCGCCTCAACTCTGGCGGTGTGAAACTTGCCAGCCAGGAAACCCGTAACGCCGTGCACGGGGGACCGCTCAACTCCCTGTGTATCTCCCTTTCAGAAAACGAGAGCTTCCGGCGCATGTGGCGCATCCCGCTGGACCCATCTCCAGAGGAGAAGGACGTGAACGAGGAGGACGCCGACGAAGAGTTCGACGAGCCGACGAAGGCCGGCCTTCGCATGTTTAAGAACATGGAAGACGTCGAGCTCGTCCTTCGCTTCTTCGCGTATCGGCAGATCACGCCTAAGTTCAACCTCAACAAGATCTCCGAGTTCCTCGACCGGTTCATCTCGGAGGGTAACAACTTCCCGGCAACGCTCCTGGCCGAGTACAAGACCATGTTCGAGGCGACGGTGGCGTTCTTTTGGAACGCGCTCGGAGTCGAGTCCTTCACCGTACTTAATCCATCGAAGAAGCGGCCCGCCAAGATCGTCTACGATCCGCTGATGTTCGTCGCGAACAGCGCCGCCGTCGTCCCGCATCACGCGCTTCTCGTTGCCAAGAAATCTGTCCTGCGTGACGAGCTCAAGAAGATGTACGAGAGAAACCACGAACTATTCTCCGGGCGGCGTACTAACTTCCAGGACACCCAGGACCGAAACCGTTGCGTGAGCGACGCCTTTGCCGCCGCCATCGCCAAGAGCAAAAAGTGATCGCGACGGAGGGTGCCTGTGCGTTCCACATTGGATGAGCTCCTCACGGAGCTGGGCGAACTGAAGGCTCTCGTCGCGTCCATCGAACCGGTCAATGCGGCGCTGATGGACCATAAGAATAGCGTGGTTCAGCGGTACATCACGATCCGGCGTCGCTTCGACTACGCCGCATTCACCGTTGCGCTGTATGCATCGTTCGAGAAGTTCGTCGAGAACCTCATCACGGCGTACGTTCGGCTCGAGGCGCGTCGAGTGGACTACGCAAAGCTCCCGCAAAAACTGACGGACAAGCATCTGACCCGGACGGCGGAGCTTTTGTGGCGGCGTCGAGTCGGAGAGGGGCGATACGTCGGCATGAGCGAGCTGGGCGTGGTCAGGAACTTGTTCGCTTGCCTCAGCGGCGCCAAGCCCTACGTGCTGAACGAAGCGGTGGTGACCGCCCACGACGCGAATTTGCGTGCAGCTGAAGTGGATGATGTTTTTGGCGCCGTCGGCATCGATAACGTTTGCGAACGCGCGTGTCGCGCCGACGCGATCATAGCGTGGTACTGCACGGACCAGGCACTCGACATGCCGCCGCAGGGCGGGGTCAAACGCGCGGTGATCGAGGGGCGGCTCAAGGACATCGTCGAGCGTAGGAACCAGGTCGCCCACCGCGGAGGGAACGTGGACAACCTTCTCGGTGGGGAAGCCATGGGCGGGTCCGTCGCCTTCATCGAGAGCCTGGCAACTGCCATCTTCGGGTTGGTCGTTGCGCGCTACCTCGAGACTCACCATGCGAATTCCGCGAGCCGGATCGAGCTGTCCCTCCGCGCTGGAGAGAGCCGGCTTCGTGCCGGCAAGGTGGTGATCCTCGACAAGCCCGCCCAGAAGCTTTTCGTCGGGCAGCCTGTGTTCGTTCTCATGAAGACCAGCGGTGCGCGATGGGGCCGGGTCCAGAGCCTGCGGATCGACGGCGCGGACGTGCAGGAAGTTGCATCGAACGCGAACGCGCCCGAGGGCGTCGGCGTTGGCCTTGACTTCAAGTTCCCCAAGGGCGGCACGACCCTGGTCGCGCTCGCAACCGAAGACGACGTCGTCTGGAACCCCTCGGCGCCAGTCGGATGACCGCGCCAGCGTCGGACGGAGAAGAGCGTGTTCCGGGCGCCGCGCATCCAAGTGGTCTGCGCCCTCGTCCCGCCGACCGTCTCCGACGCGGACGCGCGGCAGCACTCTGCTTGGGCGCGGCGTCGCGGCTGGCCGCGAAAAGAGCTCGTGGCACCGGGCTCAAGGTCGGCAGCACCGCTTGAACTTCTTCCCGCTGCCGCATGGGCAAGGTTCGTTCGGCCCCACCTTTGGGCCCTCGCGTCGCACGGGATCCTGCCTCGTAAATGCCGGGCGGAAGGACGGATCATCGTGCAGCTCGGAGCGCATCTTTGCGTGGTCCGGATGCCGGGGATCATCGACGACTTCCTTCCACATCGTGTAGTGCCGATGCAGGCGCTCGCGGTAGTCGTCATCGCTCGCCAGCATGTTCCCGACGAAGCTACGGAGCGGCGCGGACAGCTCGCTCTGCGGATTGAGCGGATCGATGAAGAGCTGACCTTCGTCATCGAATGGCGGCTCGGGCGGCTCGAACGCGTAGTTCAACGTCGCGACCTGGCGGGGGCGTTCTTCGCCGAGGTACACCTGCAGCAGCACCCGCCGACAATCGCAGCGGGGCTCGACACAATAGGCCTCGCGCAGCAGGTAGGAGCCGGGGAGGAGGCTGTCGTGGTCGAATACCTTGATCGTGCGCGACTCGGCGCGCGCGAGGTCGGGGAAGAGCTCGTCGAAGGGGACCATCGTCATGGCTGGCGTCTCCGGTGACTGTGCGCCGTTCGCATGTGCTCGACCCTTACCACGGCCCGGCCGACACCGCGTCCGGTGTCGGCGCCGGGCTCACCGGCACTCGAGATCACCAATCCGAATGCACTGAACCTCGATCTGCACCGCGAGGTCCGCATCAAAGTCCTGGTCACGAAGGTCGGGAACGGACGGCCCCGGTACTTGCTCATCGAGGGCCCGCAGCCAGCGTAGGTCCGCACCCAATTCGGCGCTCTTGGCGTGAGCCGTCGGGCTATGCTGCCGCCCCACATGTCCTCCGAGCTTCGCCTGTCCCCCAAGAACCGTCGCGCGATTCTCGAGCTACTCCCGCGCGACCGCCTGGCGGCCCTCGCAGCGCACTTCGAGCTGGAGGTGGCCGATCGGCGGTCAACCACGGCCCACGTGGACGCCATCGTGCGGAAGCGGACGCTCGACTTCGCGGCGCTCCTCGCGCTGCTTACGCGCGACGAGCTGAAGGCCGGGTGCGAAGCGCTCGGCCTCGACGCCACGGGCCGTGAGAAGGCGGTGCTCGCCCAGCGCATTCTCGGCGAGCCCGCGGAAGCCGAAGACCCGCCGGCCGCAAGTACCAGCAGCGCGCCGCCGCCGCCCGACGCGAACCATCACGCCGCGCTGAAATCCAAGCTCCGCAGGTTCGTGCTCGACACTGCGGGCGGCTACCGCGGGCGTGACGCGGCCACCACCTTCGCGTCGCGGTTGCTCCAGTGCTTTGGATGGCCCGAGGCGGGGCCGCCCGACGCAACCCTCGGGGCGTCGGTGGCGGTGGTGGAGGCCGCGCAGCGCGCCAAGCGCGACGTCGCGCTGTTGTGGAACGCGCGCCGGCTGCTGCTCGACGTCGTGAAGCACGATGTGATGCTCGACTACGCGTGGAAGGAGCTTCTGCGGGTGTGCCTGCAGCTCGACCCCGTGCCGCAGTACGTGGTGCTCACCAACCAGCGCGACGTGCACCTGTACGACTTGGGCCGCGATCGCGAAACCCCGCGGCTCACCATCTCGCTCGACGATCTGCCGAAGTACAGCGAGGCCTTCCCGTTCCTCGCGCCGAACTGGCTGCCCGGCACCACGCCGACCATCATCAACGTCTCGAAGGTATCGGGCCAGGTCGCCGACCTGGTGGCGCGCCTCTATCGCAGCCTCAAAGAGCAGCACCCCAAGCGCGAACGCGACGTGGTGCAGTTCACGCTCCAGTGCATTCTCACCATGTTTGCCGAAGACATCGGCCTCTTACCGCAGGAGTACTTCACTTCGCTCCTGTACGACGGCGCCCGCAGCGGCGACGTAGAGCGCAGGCTCGGCGAGCTGTTCCGCCTCATGAGCACCCGCGATGTCCCCGGTGCGCGCGCCGTACCCTTCTTCAACGGCGGCCTGTTCACGAATCCCGTCACGCTACCGCTCGGCGAGGCGCAGCTCGGGGCGCTCACCAAGGCCTCGGAAGCCAACTGGAAGTACGTCGAACCGCACATCTTCGGCAGCGTGTTCCAGGGCATCATGAACGACGCCGAGCGCCACAAGAGCGGCGCCCACTACACCGCCCTCGACGACATCATGCGGGTGGTCGGCCCCACCATCGTAGAGCCCTGGCGCCAGCGCATTCGCGACGCCAAGACCCTCGCGGAGTTGCTCGAAGTGCGCACCGGGCTCCTCTCGTTCCGGGTGCTCGATCCCGCCTGCGGCAGTGGCAACTTCCTCTACGTCGCCTTCCGCGAGCTGTACCGCCTCGACACCGAGCTTCTGGCGCGCATTCGCGAGTTCCCCTCCACGCAAGGGCAGGGGAAGGGCAAAATCTCCTGGGGCGTGGGCATTCAGGCGTCGAACTTTTTCGGCATCGACATCAACCCGTTCGCCGTCGAGCTGGCCAAGGTGACCCTCAATATCGCGAAGAAGATCGCCTTCGACGAGCGCCGCGAGTACGCCGCCGATCTGGCCGGCCAGCTCGAGCTTGAGGTCGACCCTTCGCTACCCCTCGATAACCTCGACAAGAACATCGTCTGCGCCGACGCGCTGTTCACGGACTGGCCGGAGGTCGATGCGATCGTGGGCAACCCACCGTTCTTGGGTGACCGGAAGATTCGCGGTGAGCTTGGAACCATCTACCTGGATAGGCTGCAGCACGCTCTGGGGGTGGAGGGCGTCGTGGACCTGTGCTGCTACTGGTTTCGTCGTGCACACGACCGACTTTCGAACGGGGGGCGCGCAGGTCTGGTAGGCACGAGCGGAATTCGCGTTGGGAAGGCTCGCGAGGCATCGCTCGATTATATTGTGGGAAATAGGGGGACGATCACCAATGCGGTTTCGTCGCGGCTGTGGCCAGGGGATGCAGCGCTCAACGTCTCGATGGTCAACTGGGTAAAGGGAGCACCCACCGGTCCGTGTTCGTTGGTCATAGGGGACCACGTATTTGAAGTTCCTTCGATCGCGACGCACCTTCAAATTGGCGCTGATGTCAGCTCAACGATCAAGATTGTCGCCAACAAGAATAGCTCAGCGATGGGGGTGATCTTCGGTGCGGACGCGTTTCGCGCTTGGAGTCCGAAGAACGAAAGCGGGTTTGTGCTGGAGAAGTTGCGAGGCGATCCTTGTGTAAGGCCCGTTGCTACCGGTGACGATCTCTTAAGGGGACTACTTGCAAGCTCTCCCGATTTTTGCATCTACATGGTTGATGCCGAAACCGAGCAGGCAGCGGCAAGGCTCGGTCGCGCAGCCTTCGTCCATCTGAAGGTACATGTCTATCCGATGATCAAGGGGCGTGCGGAAAGCAGCGGGGAGACGCACCACTACGAGCGCTGGCTTCGCACGTGGTGGCAGCCTCGGGAACCCAGCCGACGGTTCTTTTCCGCCGCGATGCTCGCGTCGCGGGTGATCGTCTGCTCCAGCCCCCAAGCGCGTCCCATATTCGTCTTCCTCTCGACGAAGTTCGTTCCGACCAACACGCTCCAAGTTTTTGCCTGCGACGACGACTACAGCTTCGGCATCATCCAGTCGGACCTTCACTGGGCGTGGACGAAGGCGAAGGGCGGCAAGGTGCGCGCCGACATCCGCTACACCAACGAAGTGTGGACGACCTTTCCCTGGCCGCAGGAGCCGACCGAGCACGAAGTGGCCGCAGTGGCGGCTGCGGGGCGCAACCTTCGGCAGGTTCGCGACACGCTCATGAAGGACAACGGCTGGTCGCTCCGGGCCCTCTACCAGGCCTCCGAGGTGGCGGGGTCGCATCCGCTCAAGGACGCGCAGGCTGCGCTCGACGACGCGGTTCGCCGGGCGTACGGCATGCCCGCCGGCGCCGGGCCGCTCGAGTTCCTCTTGGAGCTCAATCAACTGGTGGCCGAGGACGAAGCCGAGGGCCGGCAGGTGCAGGGGCCGGGCGTGCCGCGCGGTATGGATCCGCGCGATCCGCGCTGGATCAGCGACGACTGCATCGAGCCCCCGCCGCTCGGCAATGGCTGACTCACGAGGGACTGGCC
>JABFRG010000606.1 GCA_013141295.1 Polyangiaceae bacterium | reverse complement strand
ACATCAAGGACGGCGTCCTGGGCGTCTCCGACGACGTGGGCAACGTGGTCATCGTGAACCACGAGGACGAGTCGCAGTGGCGCAAGAGCTCCGGCGGCCGCGCCGGGTGGATGATTCGCTGCGACGAGCTGGGCGTGTACCACGGGCACTCCAACGGCGTGACCATGTACGACTGGGAAGACGGCAGTGAGCTCTGGAGCCGCAAGACCGACGGCAACGTGCTCTTTGGCTGGCAAGAAGAGTCGGCCATCTTCGCCTGCACCAACCGCAACAAGATTCATCGGTTCACCAAGCGCGGCGAGGGCGACCAGGTGTACCTGTGCGACGCCTCGGTGCTGTCTTGCGCCGCGGCCGAGGACGGCAAGTACGTGTTCGCCGGTGACGACAGCTCCTCGGTGTACTGCTTCGACGGCGCCGGTGAGCGCCTGTGGAAGCTCGCCACCGGCTGCGGTTCGGCGCTCTCCATGCAGTTCTTCCAGAATCGCCTCTACGTGGTCACCACCGACGGGGCGCTCGCCTGCATCGATGCCAGCGAGGCCGCCATTCAGGCCGCCAAGGCCGGCACCGTCCCGGTGGCGAAGGCCCTTCCTGCGCCGAAGCCGGTGGCCGCGGCGATTCCAGGGGAGATCGAGACCACCGTCGACGTAGGAGACGGCGTGGTGGTGGAATGCATCGAGGTCGGTAACCAGGTTCGCGTCCGCGTGCTCTCCAGCGGCTACGAGCGCGACTGGTTCGTGCAGTTCCCCAAGGAGCTCCGGCAAAAAGGGGCGCGCTACGTGGTCGACGAGGTGCGCGAGTCGGCGCGCGGTGGCTTCTACCGGGCCCACGGTGGCATGCGTCGCCTGGTACAGAACTGACCCGTGAAGATCCTCGCACAAACGGTCCTGGTCTTCACCGAGGGCAAGTCGGAGAAGGTCTACGAGATCGACCTCTGCGAGGTCGGCGCCGATCAGTGCGTGGTGAACTTCCGCTACGGCAAGCGCGGCGCCACCCTCAAGGACGGCTCCAAGACCCCGCTGCCGGTGAAGCGCGCCGAGGCGCAGAAGGTCTTCGACAAGCTCGCGCAGACCAAGATCGAGCAAGGCTACGTGCCCGAGGACCGCGCGAACGAGGCCCGGGCACGCGCCGAAGCCGCGCGCACCGAAGCCGCCGCGCGTGCATCTGCGGGGGGGCCGTATCGCGGGGCCAGTCCTGCGAGCGGCGAGCGAGAGCGCATCATCCTCGATCGCCTGGCCCAGACCGGGGCCGACCGGCGCTTTCATCGGCGCGAGGGCAGTGACCGCAGCTGGGGCCTGGAGCGGGCCATCTGGCGTGCGGGCGAGCTCAGGCTCCGGGCCGCCGAACCGTTGCTCCTCAACTTGCTCGGCACCGCGCAGACCACGGCGCCGGTCTCCGGTGGTGGCAAGGGCATGCGCGACTATGCCGTGGCCTGGGCGCTGGGTCAGCTCGGGTCCGAGGCATCGGTGGAGCCCTTGGCGCGCCTGGCGGCCGACCCGAACGCGCTTCGGCACGTGCGCAAGATTGCCACCGAGGCGCTGCGCAACCTGAGCAGCCCGGAGGTCCTCGAGGCCTACCGTCGGGACGTGACCGAAGGCCTTCCGGAGCCCCTGCGCGCGGCCATCGACACCGGCGACGCCGCGGGCTTCGACGCCGCGCTCACGGCGCACCTCGCGGAAGCCCCCGAGTCCTTCGCGATCCTGGAGCTGCTCTACCTGGTCGACTCCGCGCTCACGCGACCGGCGTTCTTGAAGGTGCTGCGAAAGGCCCCGCTCACGCCGCCGTTCTTCTACTCGCTGCGCTACCTCTTCAAGGCCGCGGAGCTCCGGCGCGATGCCGAGGTGTTCGGCATCCTGGCCTATCGCTTCGAGAAGGTGCGCGCCAACACGCCCTACTCCACCATTTACGACGACCGGGTGATCCCCGGCCGCACCGCGGTGAATCCGTTCACCCGCGAGCGCATCGAGGTGCCGGCGCGCACCATCGCCGGCAAGGCGCGGCCCGAGGGCACGCTGCCGCGCAACGTCCCCAAGGCCTACTGCGCCGCCACCCGCGAGTACCTCCGGCGCCGCACCTGGCGCACGCTCCGCCGCATGGGCCACCTGGGCGACCCCGACTACGTCAAGATGGCGGTGGGTGTGCTCTTGCCCTTCACCGACGCCGACCGTCAAACGCCGCGCCGCGGCTACCAGGCCAGCTGGGACGCCTTCGCCCCCTACCGCGCCCTCAACGGTGTACTCTACACAAATAGCCCGCGCTACGAGCTCAAGCCCGGCACCCGCGCCTACCGCACCAAGGGCCGCTACAAGCCCGGCGATCTGGCGCCCGACGCCCGCGAAGAGGCCTTTCCCAAGCTCTGGGAGCGCGCGCCCGCGGGGCTCATGCACCTGCTCTCGGAGAGCGAGTGCACGGTGGTGCACGAGTTCGGGGCCAAGGCGCTCCGGGCCTGTAGTGCCTTCACCACCGAGCTCGACGACGACGATCTGGCGATGCTGGCTGCGCGTCCGTATCACCCGACCGCGCAACTGGCCTTCGATCTCACCAAGCTGCGGCATACGGCCGGACGCCCGGCGAGCCCCACGCTGCTGTTGGCGCTCGCATCGTCGATTCACGGGCCGGCCCGCGAGCTCGCGGTGCAGTGGATCGAGATGCGCCGGGCCGAGCTCCTCCAGGACACGGTGTTCCTCGCGGCGCTGGTGACGGCGCCCCTCGCGGATGCGCGGCAGTTCGCCCGGCGCTTTCTCCGGAGCGCGTCGTTCTCACCGGAGGCCGGGGCCGTGCTGGTGGGGCGCATCGTGGCCACGCTGCTCTTGCTCGGCGAGCAGGGTGCAGGCATCGCTCTCGACGCGACGCAGACCCTCACCTCGGCGCTGGGAACGTTTCTGGCGTCGGCGCCTCCGGCGGTAATTCGCGATCTCCTGGCGCACCCGCTGGAGGGCGTGCAGGAGCTGGGGGCCGAGCTGCTCCTCAAACACGATGCGCGCTCGGGGCTCTTGCCGGTGGAGATCATCCTCACGGTGTTCCGATCGCCCTTCGCCAGCGTGCGCAGCGTGGGCCTGCGGCTCCTCTCGGAAATGGCCGACGACGCCTTGGCCCTGAACTTCAAGGTGCTGGTGGTGCTCTCGGCGGACAAGAACGCAGACCTGCGCCATGGCGTGCGGCCGCTCCTCGGGCGCCTCTGCCGGGCCCACCGCGACATCGGCCTGCACCTGGTGAAGGGCCTGGTCGACGCCCTCCTGCGACGCAAGCTGGCGGACGACGTGCCGCCCCACCTGGTGGCGATCCTGCGCGACGACTTGCGCGACCTGGCGCAGGAGCTCGATCACGACACGGTGTGGCGTCTGCTCCAATCGGCGTCGCCCCACGCGCAGGAGCTGGGCGGCCTCTTGCTCCAGCATTTCGATGCCGACGACATGGAGCTCGAGCAGCTGGTGCGCTTGGCCAGCCACGAGATCCTTGCGGTGCGCGAGGCCTCCTGGGCCATGCTCGGCCGGAGCATCCCGCGCATCCACGCCGACATGGCCAATGCCGTGCGCGTCGCCGACGCCAAGTGGAAAGACTCCCGCGACTGGGCCTTCGGCTTCTTCCGCGCGTTCGCTCCCGAGCTCTTCACCCTCGAGGTGCTGGTCTCCATCGCCGACAGCACGCAAGAAGACGTGCAGGCCTTCGGTCGCGAGATGCTCCAGCGGGGCTTCCGCGAAGAAGATGGCCCCGAGCTCTTGCTCCGCCTCTCGGAGCACCCGCAGCGTAGCGTGCAGCTCTTCACCACCAACTACCTGGAACGCTTCGCCGCGGGCGATACGGCGCGCCTCCGCAAGCTCGTGCCCTACTTCACCAGCGTGCTCTCCCGCGTGAACGCCGGACGCCTGGCCAAGACCCGCGTCTTCGCCTTCCTGGAGCGCGAGGCCGCGCGCAGCGAGGAGCACGCGGCCGCGGTCGTCGATCTCTTGCATCGCGTCTCCGGCAGCATCTCGGTAGAATCCCGGGCTCGGGCCGTGGAAATCATGTGCGCCATACACCGAGCCGTGCCGAGCGTTGCGCTCCCGGTGGCCTTCGTGCCGCCGGCGCCGCGCGCCGCTTCGCCCAGCGCGGGAGGCGCCTGATGGAGTTCGCCTACGCCTTCAAGCGCGCCTCGCAGGTCGACGCCCTGGCCGACCGTACCAACCTCTCGTTCTCGCCGGACCTCAAGCGCGAGCCCACGTTCTTCTCCGGCGAGCTGGAGAAGAGCGTCGCCTTCCGCGAGGCCATCAGCGCCCTCCACGCGGTGGTCACCTCCGATCTGCGCTTCAAGCCCAAGGACAAGAGCGTCTACAAGGCCTGGGCCGCGCAGCAAGAGCTGGTGGACTACGCCCAGGTGGCGGGCCAACGCGCGAGCGCCCAGAGCCGGGTGAAGGCGCTCACCGAAGAGCTGCAGGGCCTCTGGACCCAGAGCCGGCAGCGCATGTCGACGTTCTATCGGGCGCGCGACGCCTACTTCAAGCACCTCTACGATCGCGATCGCGAAGCGTGGATCGTCCTCGACCCGGTCATCACCGTGCACCCGGACGAGGTCTTCTTCGAGTGCTTCAGCCAGGACGAGTCGAGCTACGGGCGCCTCGGCGCCAGCTACGAGGTCTTCAAGAACGTCGGTGAATTCGCCTGCGGGACCACCAACATCGACTACTCGCATGCGCTCTACAACGAGTTCCAGAAGATCCGCAGCTACAAGACCACCCGCTTCGAGGTGGACCCCAGCGGCTTCCAGGTACAGACCGAGCGCGAGGACGACTTCGAGGAGAAGAAGATCGATCTCCCCGACTCCTGGGTGCGCGGCTTTCTCCAGGTGAGCTCGGCCATGTCGCTCCCGGCGCGGCACGTCACCCTCTCGCCCACCGACATCGCCAACATCTGCTTCATCCTGCGGCGCCACAAGGAGCACAAGGGGCCGCGTTCCATGCGCTGGGTGCTGACGCCGGGCAAGCCGGTGCGCATCGTCTTCGAGCCCTGGAACATCGTCCTCGACTGCCCGCGGTCCATCTACCAGGGCACCGAGGCGGAAGAGCTTCGCACCTGGGGTCGCCGCCGTATCCTCATCCTGGAGCGGCTCATCCCGCTCGCCCAGGGCTTCACGGTGCACCTGCTGGGGCAGGGTCTCCCCTCGTTCTACGTGGCCGACCTCGGGCACATGTCGTTCACGCTCGGCCTCTCCGGCTGGACCGCCAACGACTGGTCCACCGCCGGCAACTTCGATCTGCTGGCGCCGCGCGGCGCGTCCGACGACTTCACCAAGCGACGGGTGTTCGAGGCCTTGAAGAAGAAGTGGCTGGCCACTCCCGAGACCCTGGCCGCCGAGCTGGGTCTGCCCACCGCCGCGGTGCTGGGAGCCCTGGGCGCGTGGACCCAGGCCGGGCGCGCTATGTTCGACGTCGTGAAGAACGTGTACCGTGCACGCGAGCTCTCGCGCGAACCCTTGCCCATGAGCAAGCTCCGCTTCGCCAACGAGCGCGAGGAGCACGCCACGCGCTTCCTTGCCGCCGGTGCGGTGACCACGCGCACCGAAGCCGCCGGCGCCGGCACGCGCCTCACCGGCACCGTGAAGGACGGCAAAAGCGCCCACACGCCGGACCTGGTCGTCGACGCCGACGCGCGCATCGTGAAGGCCACCTGCAGCTGTAACTTTTTCAAGCACAACAAGCTTTTCAAAGGCCCCTGCGAGCATATGCTCGCGCTCCGCATGCACGAAGCTACCAAGGTCGGCTTCGTCACCTGAACCACCGTCGAATAAACATGTACTCTACACACGAAGAAAGGAGCCCGAGAGAGAGCGCGCGCGGGGCCTGATCTTGCAAACCGGGCGGCGGATCGCCGTCCTTGCAGCCTGGCCTTCCATGCTTCACTGGCTCGCTCTTGACTGTGCGATTAAGACCCACCACATCGAATTCCGGGTTCAATCCGGCAGATTCAATGTCGACGTGGTGGGTCTCATCGCTTGAGTTGAGACGATCCAGTCCCGAGATCTACGAAGTGCCTCCGCGCGCGCTCTCTCTTGCGCTCCTCTCTCCGTCTTTCCCCTCCTCATGTCGAACCGCCGCCAAGAGCTCTACGATCGCATCCGCTCCACCTCCAAGGACGAGGTGGTGCTGGAGGAGATGATCCGCCTCGGCTTCTGGCCGCGACAAGGATCGATGCCCCTCGATCCGGGGGACGAGGTGCGGCGCCGCGGGGAGATAGAGCGGGAGCTCGCGGCCCTGCGCACCGAGCAAACGCGTCTCGGCAACCTCGAGGCGCTGAAGAAGGAAGCCCTCAAGCGACGCCTCGCCGAGTCCAAGGAGAAGCAGAAGGAGACCAAGGCGCGCAGGGAGCGGGAGCGTGTGGCCCGCGCCGCCGCCTGGGCCCAGAAGAAGGCCGGCGAGATCGGCTTTCTCGGCACCGGAGTCTCCGGCGGCCTCGGGCACACCGAGACCGACGAGCCCAAGCTCGTAGCGCAGAGCCTTCCCGCGTTGCGCTCCGGCACCGACATCGCGCGCGCCATGGGCATCACCGTGGGCGAGCTGCGGTTTCTCGCGTTCGATCGTCGCACCAGCGAGACCTCCCACTACGTTCGCTTCACCATTCCCAAGAAGGCCGGCGGCGAGCGCCTCATCTCCGCGCCCATGCCGCGCCTCAAGAGCGCCCAGGCGTGGATCCTCGAGAACCTCCTGGGAAAGGTGGCGCTCCACGACGCCGCCCACGGGTTCCGCGCGGCGCGGTCCATCGTCACCAACGCGCGACCCCACGTCGGAGCGCCGCTGGTGATCAACGTCGACCTCAAGGACTTCTTCCCGACGCTCACCCTGGGCCGCATCAAGGGCGCCTTTCGTGCGCTCGGCTACGGCGATCACGTGGCGACCGTGCTCGGCCTCCTGTGCAGCGAGCCCGATGTCGACCAGGTGGTGCTCGACGGCAAGACGTTCTACGTGGCGAACGGTAAGCGTCGCCTGCCGCAGGGCGCGCCCACCAGCCCCGCCATCACCAACATCGTGTGCCGACGCCTCGATCGCCGGCTGGCGTCGGCGGCCCAGAAGCACGGCTTCGTCTACACCCGCTACGCCGACGATCTCACGCTCTCGTCCATCGATCCGGCGGCCAACCCCGCGCGCGTGCTGGGCGTACTGCGCTGGATCGTCGCTGGCGAGGGCTTCGTGGTGCATCCCAAGAAGACGCGCATCTTGCGCAAGGGTGCGCGCCGCGAGGTCACCGGCGTGGTGGTCAACGAGAAGCTCTCGGTCTCCCGCGAGCAGCGCCGGAAGTTCCGCGCCTTCCTCTTCCAGCTCGACAAGGACGGCCCCCAGGGCAAGCAGTGGGGCGCCTCGCCCGACGTATTCGCCTCGGCGCTCGGCTACGCGGCGTACCTGGCCATGGTCGACCCGGAGCGCGGCAAGCCGGTGCTCGCCCAGGCCCGCGCCATCGCCAAGAAGCACGGCTGGAAGGGCAAGCCACGCCCGGTGAAAGCCGTGCAGGCTGCACCCATGCCTCCGGTGGCACCGCCGGTTGCCGAGCCGATGGCGCCGACCAGCCCGGAGGCGCCCGCCGAACCCAAGAAGAAGTGGTGGAAGCTGTTCTGACGGAGGTCGCGCATGTCGCTGTTGTCGCTGTTCAAGGGCAATGGGCCCAGCGGGTTCGGGTACGGCAGCTCGGCCGAAGAGGTCACCGAGGGGCTCTCGCTCTCCGGAAAGACCATCTTGATCACCGGGTGCAACTCCGGCCTGGGTCTGGAGATGCTCCGGGTGCTCCGGCTTCGGGGCGCGCACGTGGTGGGAACGGCGCGAACGGAAGCGAAGGCCAAGGAAGCGGGCGCGGATACCCCGCTCGCGTGTGAGCTCGCGGATCCGGCCTCGGTGCGCGGCTGCGTGGCAGCCGTGAAGAAGAGCGGCGTTCGCCTCGACGCGCTGGTGTGCAACGCCGGCATCATGGCCCTCCCCAAGCTCGAGAAGGCCTTCGGCTACGAGCTGCAGTTCTTCACCAACCACATCGGGCATTTCATCCTCACCACCGGTTTGCTCGATGCGCTCACCGAAGAGGGGCGCGTCGTCATACTCAGCAGCTCGGCCCACAGCATGGCGCCCAAGGAGGGGATCCAGTTCGACAACCTCTCCGGCGACAAGGGCTACAAGCCCTGGACCGCCTACGGGCAGTCGAAGATCGCGAACCTGCTCTTCGCCAAGGAGCTGGGGCGGCGCTTCGAGGGAACCAAGAAGACCGCGAACGCGGTTCATCCCGGCGTCATTCACACCGGTCTCGCGCGCAGCATGCCCGGCTTCCAGCAGGCGGCCATGTCGCTGGTGGGCCCGCTGTTCTTGAAGACCGTGGGCCAGGGAACGGCGACGCAAACCTACGTTGCCGTGCACCCCGACGCCGCCAGCAAGAACGGCGAGTACTTCGCCGACTGCAACGTGGCCAAGCCGCGCGCCGATGCCTGCGATCGCGCGCTCGCGGAGAAGCTCTATCGCGAGTCCGAGCGCATCGTCGCCGAGCTGTGAAGGGCCACCGACTCAGTCGGTGCCCCAGCGCCAGCGCAAGCCCAGCTCGGTGAAGTCGCTGTCGAGGAGCCCCAGATCGTCGGGGCTCACGACGCGCGGAACGAACGAGCCCCGCACCTCGAAGGAGCGGCTGAGGGCCAGGCGCACGATGGGCCCCACCCGAACCAAGGTGGTCTTGCGCTCGGGCACGTGCACGAAGTCGCCCACCAGGCCCACGGAGATTTGACCGTGGTCGCCGAAGCGGAGGCCGTAGCCCACGCGCCCTCGGAGCACCCACGGCGGGTCGACGATGACGCGGAGCGATTCTTCGAACACGTTCTGATTGGCCGGCAGGTTGGGTAGGTACGAGACGCTGGCCAAGAGCAAGATGTCGCCGGGGCCCGCCGGGATGTCGGCGTTCGCCTCGGTCTCCAAGGTGAGCGTGGTGGCCGAAGGCAGTGCCGTCGACTCCAGATCGAGACGCGTGTATTTATCACGCTTCTGGAGAAACGAGTGCTGGAACGCTGCGAAGTAGCGGCCACCAACGCGGATGTCGAAGTGCGGCACGGCCAGCCGCAACCCCCCGTATGCCCCGGCACCGGGCCCGGCAATGGTCGGGTTGGCGTCGATGCCGAACCACGTATCGTGCGGCCGCCCATAGCCCACCGAAGCGCGGGGACGCACGTAGAGGAAGCCTACGTCGATGGTGGACGCGAAGAAGAAGCGCGTGTCGCCCTCGCGCCAGCTCCGCTTCATGCTGCTGTCCACCAGCGCATCGAAGAAGCCCGCCTTCCGCGTCGAATCCGGCACCGCGTCCGGCGGAACCTCCTTTTTCGGATCCTTGGGCGTGGGCGAGGTGTCGTCGCTCGGCGCCGCGCCGTCCGCCGCGCGCGCCGCTGTCGGAAAGACCAGCAGCGCCACGAGCCACGCGACCGCTGCGAACCCGCGTCGCATCAGAAGGCCCCCGTCACGCTCGCGCCGGTGCCGGTGGGCACCAGCTGCATGTCGACGCCGCCGGCGCGGGTACCGGTGCGAAAGCCCTTGTAGTGGAGCCACGGGACCACCAGCCCCACGGTGGTGCCCACCAGCGCGCCGGTGATGACGTCGGAGGGGTAGTGCATGTCGCCCACCACGCGCAGTGTTGCCGCGCCCCCCGCCACCAGGTACCCCACGACGCAGGACCCGATGTCTGCGGCCTTGTTTCCCAGGAGATCGAGCCGCAGGTGGTGCGAGCAGACGAGCCCCGCCGCGGTGAACGAGAACGCCGCGTGGCCGCTGAAGAAGCTGCGGTAGCGACCGGTGGTGGTGCAGTCGATGGTGGCGCCCGGGAGCTCGCCGTCGCAGATGCGTCCGTAGGGGCGCTCGCGCGCCGCGAACACGTTGGTGATCCCCTGAATCGATCCGGTGATGGCGAAGGCCTCGGCGTCGATGAGCGCCATCTGCCTCGCTACGTCGGCGTTGCCGCGGAACCACCAGGCAGACACCAGCGCGTCGATGAAGAACGGATAGGTGGTGGCCAGCGACAGGAAGACGTCGCTCACGTCGCGCGCCACGTAGCGACCCTCGAAGGTGGCGGCGCGAAGCGTCGAGCGTGCGCTCTCGTCGAAGAGAATGCCGCCGGAG
The DNA here is from genome assembly GCA_013141295.1 of Polyangiaceae bacterium. Taxonomy (GTDB): domain Bacteria; phylum Myxococcota_A; class Polyangia; order Polyangiales; family Polyangiaceae; genus JABFRG01. The sequence continues at coordinate 1,000 of JABFRG010000606.1, read as the reverse complement.
CGTCGATTGGAAGAGAAGGGCGGCAAGATGGCGGCGGCCAGCGTGATGGCGCCGCCCACGCCGGTGAGGATCAGGTTGCCGATGCCGAAGCGTGCGTAGGAGCGATCCCACACCAGCTCCGGCAGGTTCTTGCGCAGCTTCTCGGCGCCGGTGGCCACCGACCCGTCGAAGGCCGCGCGCCGCACCGGGCCGCGCTCGGTCTCCAAAGTCGTCGTCGCCGGCACGCTTCCGGGATCGAGCGGCTGCGGGACAGCGGGCGGTGTGGCCGTTGGCGGCGGCGTCGCGGGCGGTGTCGTCAAGGGGCCCCAGGTGGTTGGGGCAGTGACCTCGGGCGCAGGGACGCTGGTCGGTTCGTCGGCCGCGGCGCGCGAAGCCCAGGTTGCCGACGCCACCGTGGCCAACGCGACGAGCACCCGCGCTGCGGATAGAGGCATAGTACACCGACGCGGCACGCGCGGACCCTACCGCATCTCTTGCCGCTGCGGTGCCGAAACCGCGCGGAAACGACGCATTTTCGCGGCGAATCGTCTGGGCTACACTCGCTTCCGTGAATCTTTTTCCGAAGTGCCGGTTCGAGCTGCACTTCGACCAAGGTGGCCTCGTTCCGGACGAACAGAACGACGCAGAGCTTCGGCTTTTCCTCCCGGAGCCCATCGACTTCGTGCGCAACGTGTTCCTCGAGCTGCGAAGCGCGGTCGAGATCACGCACGTCGCCGAGTACGGGCGGAGCGGCGCCTCGCGCGAGGAGGAGCGCCTGTTCGCGTACGACTTCACGCCCCGCCTTCGGAGCGAACGGCTGAGCTCGGGCTCCCACGTCTTTCCCTTCTCGTTCCGTGCCCCCGAGCTGCCGCCGAACGTGAGCAGCGAGCTCGTGGAGACCCGGACCGTCGCCCGCATGTGGCTGTCGGTGGCCGGCGCGTTCGACCCCAGCGCTACCTCTCTCGTGCCCATCGCGCTCCCGCCCCGCCGGGAGACGGCGGTGCCCATCGCATCCGATCGT
>JABFRG010000811.1 GCA_013141295.1 Polyangiaceae bacterium | reverse complement strand
GCCGCGCACGGCGTGCGCGAGACGCCGCACGGTCTGGTCCCCGCGGCGGCCCGCCACTTCGGCGAGGTGTTCGACGCCGACGTGCGCATCGCCAGCGCCGAAGAAACGCGGGCTCTACGCGCGCGCGCCGAAGAGAACGTGGCCCGCGCCGCCGCCGCTGTCGAGGCCGTTACTTCTTCGTGAGCACGTCGCCGTACTGGTCGCGTAGCTTCGACTTCATGAACTTGCCAGTGCTGGTGCGCGGCACCTGGGCCACCCGCACGTAGGCGTCCGGGAGCCAGTACTTGGGGAACTTGCTCTCGAGGAAGGTGGCGAGCTCGGCGTCGGTGACGGTCTTGCCCTCGCGCTCCACGATGGCCGCCACCGGCCGCTCCGACCACTTGGGGTGCGCGGCCGCGAAGACCGCCGCCTCGAGCACCGCCGGGTGCGCCATGAGCGCGTTCTCTAGGGCGACGCTGCTGATCCACTCGCCGCCGGACTTCACCACGTCCTTGGAGCGGTCGGTGATGTTCACGTAGCCCTCGACGTCGATGGTGACCACGTCGCCGGTGCGGAACCAGCCGTCCTTGGTGAAGCGATCCTTGCCCTCGCCGCCGTAGTAGGCCCGGGCCACCCACGGTCCGCGTACCTCGAGCTCGCCCATGCTCTTGCCGTCCCAGGGCAGCACCGTGCCGTCTTCGCTCGTGTGCCGCTGCTCCACCAGCACCGTGGCGAAGCCCTGGCTCGCGCGGAAGGTCAGCTTCTCGGCGTCGCTGCGATCCTGGAGCTCGGGCTTGAGCCGGGCCACCGTTCCGAGGGGGCTCGTTTCCGTCATGCCCCAGGCGTGCGTCACCTCGAGGCCGTGCCGCGCGCGGAAGCCCTCGATGAGCGCCGGCGGCGCCGCCGAGCCACCGATGACCATGGTGCGCATGGCGCCGAGATCGAAGCGCTTCGGATCCTTGTCGAGGAGATCGAGGATGCCGATCCAGATGGTGGGCACGCCGCCGGCGAAGGTCACCCCCTCGGCCGCCATGAGCTCCAGCAGCGACGTGGGGTCGAGGTGCGGCCCCGGCATCACCAGCTTGGCGCCGGTGGCCACCGAGGCGAAGGTGAGACCCCACGCCGCAGCGTGGAACATGGGGACCACCGGGAGCACCGTGTCGGTGCAGGCGATACCCAGGTTGTCGCGCATGCACGCGCCCAAGGCGTGGAGCACGGTGGACCGATGACTGTACAGTACACCTTTGGGATTGCCGGTGGTGCCCGACGTGTAGCAGAGCATGCAGCTCTCGTTCTCACCCAGGTGGGGAAAGTCGTAGTCCTCCACCTCGGGCGCGAGGAGCGCCTCGTAGGAGGTGGCGTAGTCGGGGAGGGGTTTGCTCGAGTCGGCGTCGAACACGATGACGTGTCGAATGCTCGGTACCTTCTCCCGGAACTTTTCGAAGAGCGGCAAGAGCGAGGCGTCCACCAGGAGGACCTTGTCCTCGGCGTGGGCGGCGATGTACCCGAGCTCGTCCGGCGAGAGGCGCAAGTTCAAGGTGTGGACCACCGCGCCCATGCAGGGAACGCCCAGGTAGGCCTCGAGGTGCCCGGAATGGTTCCAGGCCAGGGTGGCGACGCGATCGCCGCGGGTGACGCCGAGCCTGCGCAGCGCGTGGGCGAGCTTGGCGCATCGCTTGTAGAAGTCGGCGTAGCTGATGCGGGTGAGCGACTTGTCGCCCTTCCGGCTGACGATCTCGTGGTGGCCGAAGAAGTCCCGCGCGCGCCGCAGGAAATGGGTCAAAGTCAGCGGGAAGTCCATCATCAGGCCGTCGATCATGGGGCGAAGCCTGACACAGGTCGGAAGCGACGGGAAGGAGGCGCACGGTCTTCTGCGCACCGCGCAGCCGCCGCATGTCGCAGCGCGGCAACGGGGCGGGCGCCCTTGTGCTAGACCCTCGCCGCATGACTCTCCTCGCCGCGCGCGCGCTCACCAAAGCCTACGGCGCCGATCCGCTGTTCTCCAATCTCGAGTTCGCCGTCGAGGAGGGAGACCGCATCGGCCTGCTGGGCATCAACGGCACCGGCAAATCCACGCTCCTGCGGGTACTGGCGGGCCTGGAGCCGTGCGACACCGGCGCCGTGGAGAAGAAGCGCGGGGCCACCATCCTCTACCTGGCGCAGGAGCCCGAGCTTCCGGCCGACGCCAGCGCCGAAGAGGTGGTGCTGGCCGGCCTCGGCGACTGGTACGCCGCCAAGCTCCGCTACGACCGGGCCATCAAGGGCGCCGAAGACGGCGTGTCCAACCTGGACGAGCTGGGCCACGCATCGGAGGAGCTGGACCGGCTCGGCGGCTGGGACCGCGGCCACGTCGCGCTCGACATGATCACGCGGCTCGGTCTCGTGAACCCGGCGCAGAAGGTCGGCACCATGAGCGGCGGCGAGCGGCGCCGGGTGGCGCTGGCGCGCATCCTGGTGGCCAAGCCCGACCTCGCGATCCTCGACGAGCCCACCAACCATCTCGACGCCGACACCATCGAGTGGCTCGAGACCTACTTGCTCGAGGAGTACCCGGGCGCGCTCCTCTTCGTGACCCACGATCGCTACGTTCTCGACACGGTGGCTACCCGCATCTTCGAGCTCGATCGCGGGAGCCTGCGGGCCTACGAGGGCGGCTACGAGGACTTCCTGGAGAAGAAGGCGGAGCTGCTCGCGCACGAGGCGCGCGCCGAGTCGAACCGCTTGAACATCCTGCGCCGGGAGAAGGCCTGGCTCATGCGCGGCGCGAAGGCCCGCACCACCAAGCAGAAGGCGCGCATCCAGCGGGCCGAGGCCATGGTGCAAGCGGCGCCGCCCAAGGCGCGCGAGAAGCTGGTCCTCGAGGCGGCGGCCACGCGCAGCGGCAAGTCGATCCTCGATCTCAAGAAGGCCGACATCGGGCTGCCCGGGCGGCCTCTGGTGCAGGGCCTGGAGATGTCGCTGGTGATCGGCGATCGCATCGGCATCGTGGGCCCCAACGGCGTGGGAAAGACCACGTTCTTCCGCACCGTCGTGGGCGACATTCCGCCGCTCGCCGGCGAGGTGAAGCTCGGCCAGAACACCAAGGTCGCCTACTTCGATCAGAGCCGCGCCAACCTGGAGAACGACTGGTCCATCTACGATAACGTGGCGGAGCGCGAGGGCGCCGAGCGGGTCGGCGGGGGAACCGTGGCCATGGGCGAGCGCGTGGTGGAGCTCCGGACGTACCTCGAGCAGTTCCTCTTCGACCCCAGCAAGCAGCGGCAGAAGGTCGGTTCGCTCTCCGGCGGCGAGCGCGCCCGGGTGGCGCTGGCCAAGCTCCTCAAGGGCGGCGCCAACCTGCTCATGCTCGACGAGCCCACCAACGATCTCGACACGCAGACCTTGGCGGCCATGGAAGACATGCTCACGAGCTGGCCCGGCACCCTGCTCGTCATCTCCCACGACCGGTACTTCCTCAACCGCGTGGCCACCGCCATTCTCGCGTTCGATCCGGCCACCCACAACGGCACGCTCTACCCCGGTGGCTACGACGACTATCGGCGCATGAAGAGCGAGGAGGACGCGGCCGCCAAGGCCCAGCCGCCTGCGCCTGCCAAGGGAGCCACGGCGCCGGCAGTGGCTGCAGCGCCCGCCCCCAAGGGCAAGCTCACGTACGCCGAGCGCAAGGAGTTCGACAGCATCCTCGACAAGGTGGCAGAGGCCGAGGCGCAGGTGGCGTCGGTGGAAAAGTCCCTGGCAGACCCCGATCTCTACGCCAAGGATCCGGCCCGCGCCGGCGCCCTGCAGCGGGAGCTCGACGCCGCCCACGGGGTGGTCACGAAGCTCATGTCGCGCTGGGAAGAGCTGGAGAAGAAGAGCTCCGGCGGCTGAAGCCGCGCCTCAGGTCTTCTCGTGCAGCACGCGCAGGTACATCTTGGCCTGGGAGTTCTCGGGCTCGAGCTCGATGACCTTGGTCCACTCGGCCTCGGCGCCCTGGGCATCGCCCATGGCCATGAGCGTGACGCCCATCTGCACGCGCGCCGGCACGTAGGAGGGGCGCGAGGCGATGGCCGCCTCGTAGTGGCTCTTGGCGCGCGCGAGATCGTTCACCTGCCGCAGGAGTGCGCCGAGCTTGGTGCGGAGATCGGCGAAGCTCGGGCAGAGCGTGACCGCCTTGTCGTATTCGGCGATGGCCTCGTGCACCAGGCTCACGTCGGCGTAGGCGTCGCCGAGCGCCGCGTGCATGTTGGCGAGGCGCCCGCGGGCGAACGGATCGAGCCCGCCTTCGCCCTGGCCTTCGCGCGGCTTTGCCTGGATGCGCTCGTAGATCTCCTTGGCCTTCTCGTACTTTCCGCGGTCGTTGTAGGTGACGGCGAGGTTCAGTGCCGCTTCGGTGTAGGCCGGGTTGAGCTCCAGCGCCGCCTCCAGATGCTTCTCCGCAGCGATGAAGTTGCCGCGTGAGTGAGCGATGACCCCGAGCATGTTGTGCACGTCGGCGAAGCGATCTTCTTTGTCGAGCACCAGCCGCAGCATCTGCTCTGCGCGCTCCCAGTCCCCCTTCGCGTAGTATTCGCGGCCGAGGGAAAGGTGCTGTTTGGTGCTCTCATCCATGGACCTCCATGTTTACCAGGGCTTCCGCCGGCGAGGCAATCGCCTGGAGGCGGGAAGGCCCGTCACGGGCCGCGGAAATTGCGCCCGAGCGGTTGGTCGGGGTCACAGTGTGGCCATGTCATGGCTACATTGTGGGCTTAACATGGACATCGGATGGCCATAGTCAGGCCATCGCGCACGGTTCGCCGAAAGCGAGGTTGCGACGCGGCCCGGGGGCCGCTACACCAGGGGCCGTGGATGCGGAAGAGGTGACGAACAACGCCGAGGCACCCGCGGCGTCTCCGCCGCCGGGCACCGACGCTTCACCGCCGGACGATCCCATCGACGACGTTCCTCCGCCGTTCTCCGAGGAGGGCCAGGAGCCCGAGCCTCAGCTCGAGGCTGCGCCGGAACCACCGGCCGAGGCCGATGGCGGCTGGAGCGCGTCGCGGAAGCGCACCTACGCGGCGGCGGGCTTCGTGTTCCTGGCCACCGTCGCGCTCTACGGCGGCCTTCGGCATCCTTCCGGCGAGGTGGCGCCCAGCCTCGCGGTCACCACCACCGCTGCCACACCCACCGCGTCGGCCACCGCCACCAACGCCGCCGCCGATGCCGGCGCGCCGGAGGCAGATGCCAGGCCGCGGACGTTCCGGGTGGCCTCCTACAAGGGCGACGACGCGGTGGAGCTCGTCGAAGCCACGGTGGGCAAGCGCACGCTCCTCGCCGCTTTCGCCAAGGCGGGCCTCTCCCACAACGAGTCGGCACGGGTGCTCAAGGCCTTCGACGGGCAGCGGCGCTTCGACAAGCCCGGCCCCAAGGACACCTTCACCTTCGCGCGCGACAAGGCCTCGCGCAAGCTGCTCGCCTTCGAGTACGAGGTCTCGCCCACGGAGGTGTTCCAGGCGCGCGACACCGATGGCCACCTGGTGGCGAAGAAGCTCGACCTGACAGTGGAGAGGCGCCGCGTCACGGCCGGGTTCCTGGTGGCCGACGGTCTCAAGGCGGCGATCACCCAGGCGAGCCTCGACGCGGACGTGCTCAAGCGCCTCGACGACGCCCTCGACGGGCACCTGGAGCTGGCCGACATCCACGCCGGCGCCCGGCTGCGCATCGTGGCCACCGAGGCCCGCGTGGAGGGCGTGTTCTCTCGCTACGAGACCATCGAAGCGGTGGAGTATCTGCCGCCACGAAACAACGTGGCGCCGCTCCGGGTATATGCCTTCGGGGAAGGGAAGAAGGCCGCGCACTACGACGCCAAGGGGCAGCGGCCGTACCACGGTGGATGGCGCATGCCGATCCCCCTGGCGCGCATCACCTCGCGCTTCAACCCGCACCGGATGCACCCGGTGCTTCATCGCGTCATGCCCCACAACGGCATCGACTTCGCCGGCAGCACCGGCACCCCGGTGTACGCCGTCGCGCCGGGGACGCTGAAGTTCGCTGCCGACTCCGGTCCCTGCGGCAACATGGTGCAGATCCTCCACTCCAACGGCCTCGTGTCCGCCTACTGCCACCTCTCCAAGTTCGCCCCCAGCCTCAAGGCCGGGCAGAAGGTCGAGGGGCGACAGCTGGTGGGCTACGTCGGTCAAACCGGTCGCGTCACCGGCCCGCACCTCCATTTCGCCGTGAAGAAGGGCGCTGCGTTCATCGATCCTTTGAGCCTCAAGATGGGGGGCGTGCAGGTGCTGCCGAAGGGCGATCGTGACGCGTTCGGCGAGAAGAAGAAGGAGATGGATGCGCTCCTCGACGGCATCGCGCTGCCCACCGCGCCGGTCACCGACGCCGACGGCGGAGCCGAAGCCGACGACGTGAACCTGGACGAGGATCCCGACGACGACAAGTGAAGGGGAGGCGCATTCGCCCCATTGCCTCCCGGGCGCACGAGCCGATTGAGTTCGGACCCGCGACCGACTAGCGTTGCTGGGGTATCCAGATGGCGAAGTTTACCCAGGCGGCCAAAGTAGGGCTGTTCTTCGTGGGCGCTGCTGCGGCCGGGTTCGCCGTCTATCGCACCGTGGGGGGCAACGTTCGAAGCGGCGGCACCTACGTGGTGTTCGCGCACATCAAGGACGCGACCGGTCTCGCGGCGAACTCTCGGGTGGCCATCGCCGGTATTCCCGTGGGGACCATCGACGCCATCAAGCTCGAGAACGGCATGGCTCGGGTCGAAGTGCGCATGAAGGGCGACGTACCGCTCTACGACAACGCCACCATCGGCAAGAAGAGCGCCTCGCTCCTGGGCGAGAGCGTCATCGTCCTCACGCCCGGCACCGACGACAAGCGCAAGCTCAAGGACGGCGACGAGGTGCACGTGGTGGTCGAGTCGGCCTCCACCGACCAGATCATGAACGACGTGGCGCGCATCGCCGACCGGGTGAAGCTGGTGGCGGAGCAGCTGGCGGCGTCCCTGGGCACCGAGCAGGGCGGCGACAACATGCGCCGCATCCTCTCCAACGTGGCCGAGGCCACCGAGGCCCTCAACGTCACCATTCGCGAGAACCGGCAGACCATCAAGGACACGCTCGGGAACGTGAACCGCATCACCGCTGCGGGCGAACCGCAGCTGGTGAAGATCCTCGAGAACGTGCGGGTCATCACCGAGGACCTGAAGCTCATGCTGGCCCAGCAGAACCCCAAGAACAACGGGGAGAAGGGCGAGCTGCGGAGCACCGTCGAGCGGGTCAACCGCGCGTCGGCCAGCCTGGAGAGCGCCCTCGGGCACATCGACTCCATCGCGGGCCGCGTGGACCGCGGCGAAGGCACCATCGGCCGCCTCACCAAGGACGACGCCCTCATCAACGAGGTGCAGGGCGTGGCCGAAGGCGTCAACGAGTACGTCGACGGCCTCCGCCGCGTGCAAGCCATCGTGGGCCTGCGCAGCGACTACAACTTCCTCGCCGGCACCATCAAGAGCTACGTCGAGCTGCGCATCCAGCCGCGCGAGGACAAGTACTACCTCATCGAGCTCATCAACGATCCGCGCGGCAAGACCACGTTCACGCAGACCGACACCGACACCACCAACCCCAACGAGCCGGCGCACTACCGCACCGTCACCACGACCACCACCGACGCGTTCCGCTTCTCCATCCAGTTCGCGCGGCGCCTCGGCCCGGTGACCGGCAGGTTCGGCATCAAGGAGTCGACCGGTGGCGTGGGCCTCGACCTGCACCTGTTCAACGATCGCTTCGAGCTGGTGAACGACGTGTTCGGCTTCGGTGAGTCGACCCGGCCGCGCTTCCGCATCTTCGCCGGCTACGAGTTCCTGCACCGGCTCTGGCTCCTGGGCGGCGTCGATCACATCTTCCTGGCCGACCGGCGCGACTACTTCCTGGGCCTGCAGCTGCGTTTCACCGACGACGATCTGAAGACCATCCTGCCGTTCTCCGGTGGCTTCACCTCCGCCGGCAAGTAGGCTCTCAGGTCCACGAAAGCGCGCCGAGGGCCACCAGCACCTCGACCGCACGGAGCACGTCGCCGTTGGAGGCGACGCCGAGGCCCGCCGCCACGCTCAGCACCTCGCGGAGCGGACGCGGGTGGGTGACGATGGACCGCACGTGGTCGAGCAGGGGCGGGTACTCGCCGAGCGGATCGCCCTTCGGCTCCAGCACCTGGTCGAGACGCAGTCGATACTCCGCGATGGGGCTCCCCGCAGGCGTGGTCGCCTCGAGCCCGGCCAGCATGAGCTGCGCCAGATCGAGCTTCAGCGAGAACTCCACCCGCGGGTGCGTCTGGCCGACGTAATACGTGAGCTTGCCCGAGGTCCAGCGGAAGAGATCGGCCACGCGATCGCGGCCCTGTTCGCGGATGGCGCGGAACACGTTCACCCCGCTCACCAGGCCGAGCGCGATGAGCGTGTCGCCCATGCGCCCGTCGTAGCGAGGAAGCACTGCGAGCGCCATGTCGAGCTCGTCGCGCGCCAGCTCACCGCGGCGCACCAGGTACTCACCGAGGAGCTCACTGGCGTCGCTCGAGGCCACGTGGTGCAGCTTGCCGCCCTCGAAGTAGAGCTCCTTGCGGATGGCCTTGCCCGACTCGGCGGTGGCGGCCCGCTCCGCGAAGAGGACGCCGGTCTCCTTCTTGCGTACCACCCGCGCCAGCACCGCCAGCACCGTCGAGACCGAGAGCTCGTCGACGAAGTCGGGGGCGCCGGGGCCCTCGACCTCCTGCGTGCGCTCGGTCTTGGCGGGCAGGAAGCGGACCAGGTCCTCCATGTCCTCTACCAGGCGGAAGCCCTGACCCATGTAGTCTACACGGTCTCCGCGGCCGATCTCTCCGGTCGCCAGCGCCTCCACCAGCTCCGCGAAGCTCAGGGGGCCGCGCTCCTCGCCGGTGGAGAGCACCGCGAACGAGGGCTCCGCGGAGTAGAGGATGGTCTTGGCCTCCAGCACCGAGCGCGGCCGCCTCTTCAGCTGCGTCTCTTCGAGGCCGAGCGGCTCGTTGCGCAGGCCGCCTGCGCCCTCGACGCGCACCACCGGCATGGCCGCGCCGGTGGGGTTGGTGGTGACCCAGCGCACCTTTTCGGCGAGGGCCCGCACCGCCTGCGGCGCAGGCATCGCGAACGGTTCGATGGCGTCGAGGAAGGCCCGAGCGTTGGGAAAGCGCACCCGCGGAATGCGCGACAGGCCCGTGAGCAGCGCGGCGAGCAGGCCGTCGGGAACGCGCCCGCGCAGCTCTTCCACCGCGTCGATGCGGCCGTCGCGAATGGCCAGGAGCACCGCCAGCTGGCCGCTCTCGTCGAAGAGCTGGCGACCCAAGAGCAGCTCCGCCAGCACCACCGCGAGGCTGAACAGATCGGCGCGATGGTCCACCGGATCGCCGGCCACCTGCTCCGGCGCCAGGTAGGCGAACTTGCCCTTGAGGGTGTTGCCGGTCTCGCTGCGGAAGGAGGCCTTGTGCTGCGAGTGCGCGAGCCCGAAGTCGCCGAGCTTCACCTCGCCGCTGCGGGAGAGGTAGATGTTCGACGGCGTCACGTCGCGGTGCAAGATGCCCAGCGGCCTCCCCAGCTCGTCGGAGGCCGCGTGCACCGCCTCGAGCGCGGCCAGGACTTCCTTGGCGATGTACGTGGCGAGGGCCGGATCGAAGCGCTCGCCGACCTGTCGTACCCGACGCGCGAGGCGATCGCCGTCGACGCCTTCCACGTACTCCATGGCGAGGTAGGGCTCGCCGGTGGTGACGGTGCCGGCGTCGAAGACGCGCACGACGTTGGGGTGGTTGATGGCCGCCTGCAGCCGTGCCTCCCGGGAGAACATCGCCTTCCACGCGGTGTCGCTCTGGAACTGCGGGAGCGGGCGCTTGACGATGAGTCGCTCCGGAAAGCCGCTCCGAGGATCGGCCCGCGCGAGGTACACCTCGGACGTGCCGCCGACCGCGAGGCGCGTCTCCAGCACGAAGGGACCGAAACGTGTCGGAAGGGAGGTCACGTTTTGTCACCAAAGTACGCCAAGAGCGAGCGGGGCGCGCGAAATTCGTCGCGCTTGGCGCATCGCCTGCAAGCTGTTCACACGGCCGCGGTCGCCGGAGTATAGAAGTTCCGATGGCTCGCTCCGCAGCTCCGCTTCGCGCCGCACGATCTGCACCCGCACGCTCCACCATGGGAGCCTTGGTCACGGCGCTGGCCATCGCGCTTCCGGCGCTCGGCTCGGTGGCTTGCGAGGCCTGTCGCTCTCCGGCCATCGGTACCGCCGCACCGGAGACCGAGCCGACCTTGCGCCTCTACCTGCTCTCCGATCCGGCCGGCGCCCTCGAGCCGTGCGGCTGCGTGAAGGACCAACTGGGCGGCGTCGACCATCTCGCGGCGTTCATCGACAAGGAGCGCGCGAACGCCAAGAACACCGCGCTGGTCACCGCGGGCCCGCTCTTCTTCATGGACAAGGAGCTGAAGGCGGACCGCGCGAGCCAGGACAAAGCGCGCGCCGAGGCCATGGCTTCGGCGCTCCACACGCTCAACCTTTTGGCCTTCGCCCCGGGAGAGAACGACGCCGCCGGCGGCGAGCCCCAGCTGCAGAAGCTGCGCGAGCTCTCCGGCGCCGAGCTCCTCGACGGCAAGGGCGCCATCCGCGACGTGGGGTCGGTGAAGGTCGGCCTCATCGGCATCGGACCGCAGAAGGACGGCGGGCCCAGCGCGAGCGACCGCGTCAAGACGGCGCTGGCCGACCTGAAAGGCAAGGGAGCGCAGGTCTTCGTGGTGCTCGCCGCCACCGGTCGCGGCGAGGCCAAGCGCATCGCCGACAACGTGCCGGAGCTCACCGCCATCGTGGTGGGCACGCCGGGCACCTCGGGCGAAGCCAACACCGATACGCCCTCCGGTGAGCGCATCGGCAACGTGCTCATCGCCGAGACCGGCAACCACGTGCAGACGGTGGGGGTGCTCGACCTCTACGTGCGCGACGGCAGCTTCACCTTCCAGGACGCGAGCTCCCTCGACCAGGCGCGAAAGCGCAGCGAGCTCTCCGCACGCATCGACGAGCTGCGCGGCGCCATCGCCGACCTCGAGCGCGACGGCAAGGGGCAGAAGCCCGAAGCCGACGAGAAGCGTGCGGCCCTCACCAAGGCCGAGTCGGCCTTGGTGAGGGCCGCAC
>JABFRG010000676.1 GCA_013141295.1 Polyangiaceae bacterium | reverse complement strand
CGATACGGCCCGCATCGCCGCGCGCAGGGCGACGAGCTCCGGGGCGATCTCGGTCTTCCGCTGGGGCAGCGCCAGGAGCCGGGCGAGGGCTGGCGGCACCGGCACCGGTTCTCCCACCAGGGGCTCGACGATCTCGTGAAACTTGGCGGGGTGGGCGGTGGACACCAGCACCCACGGGCCGCTCGCCTGCTCCCCCGGCGCGAGGTTCGCGTAGGCCTCGGCGCCCACCGCGGTGTGCGGACAGTGAATCGTGCGGTAGCGCGCGTGGTCCTGGCCAATTCGCGCGCGGATCGCCTCGTCGCTCACCGACACCGCCCGCACCGCCGCTCGCAGCTCCTCGATATCCGGGTACAATACACGGAGTCGCTCGAGGTTGCTGGGATTGCCCACGTCCATGGCGGAGGCGAGGGTGGCCACGCTGGGCCGCGGCTCGAACTGACCGCTGTGGAGGAAGTCGGGCACGGTGCGGTTCTCGTTGTGGGCCAGCACCACGCGGTCGATGGGCAGCCCCATGCGGCGTGCCCACAGGCAGGCCACGACGTTGCCGAGGTTTCCCGAGGGCACCACGAAGCTCGCCTTGGCGCCGTGCGTCCGCTGCACCTCGAGGCTGGCCTTGGCGTAGTACGCGGCCTGGGGCAAGAGCCGGCCCACGTTGATGCTGTTGGCGGACGACAGCGCGAACGCGCCGGAGAGCTCGGGGTCGGCGAAGGCCGCCTTGACCATGCGCTGGCAGTCGTCGAACGTGCCGCGCACCGAGAGCGCACGCACGTTGCCGTCCCAGCACGTGAGCTGTTGCTCCTGTCGGGGCGAGACGAGGCCCTTCGGATACAGCACCACCACCTCGGCCCACGGCACCCCGTGAAATGCTGCCGCCACCGCGCCGCCGGTGTCGCCCGAGGTGGCCACCAGGATGGTGAGCTTCCGGCCGTCGCCGGCCCCTCGACGGGCTGCCAGCGCGCCCATGCACGACGCGAGAAACCGCGCGCCGAAGTCCTTGAACGCCGCGGTCGGTCCGTGAAAGAGCTCGAGGATGGAGAGCTTGCCGGGCGCCCCGGGCACCTCCACCAGCGGTACCGGAAAGTCGAACGCACGCGAGGTGATGGCCACGAGGTCGGGCTCGAGGACGTCGCCTGCGAAGAACGGTGCCAGCAGGTGCTGGGCCACCGCCGCCAGGGCGCCCTCGCCGGAAGCCTCCGGAAAGGCGCTCGGCAGGTGCTGGGGAAACTGCGCGGGCACGTAGAGGCCGCCGTCCTTGGCGATGCCGTCTTCCAGCGCGCGGGAGAGCGGCACCGGGTCTGCGCCGCGGGTGCTCCGAAAGTGAATCACGGGAGCACCCGCGCGCCCTCGGCGTCGATGCCGGAGATCCACCCGTCGCTGGGGAGATCGTACTCGGCGAAGGCCGAGACCATGGCTGCGCGAATGCCTTCCGCCTGGGGCTCCTCGCACCAGGCGAACAAGGTGGGCCCGGCCCCGGAGATGCTGCAGCCGATGGCGCCGCACGACATGGCTGCCTGCTTCACCGCCTTGAAGCCGGGGATGAGCACCTGCCGCTGCGGCTCGATCATGACGTCCTGGAACGCGTCGCGCATCATGTCGATGTCATTGGTGTAGCATGCACTCAAAAAGCCGGCCAGGTTGGCCGTCTGCCACACCACGTCGGAGAGCTCGACCGTCTTCTTGAGGATGCGTCGCGCCTCCTTGGTCGATAGCGTCATGTGCGGGTGCACCAGCACGCAGCGGACCGCCGGCGGCACCGGGATCATCTTGATGCGCGGCGCGTCGACCCCCACCGTGAGGATGAGCCCCCCGAAGAGCGATGGGGCGATGTTGTCCACGTGCACCGAGCCACTCGCCACCGCCTCGCCTTGCATGGCGAATTTGAGCAGCTCGATCTTGTCGATGGGGCGCGGGACGAGCGCGCTCGCCGCCACCACCGCGGCCACCGCCGAGGCTGCCGAGCCGCCCAGCCCCGAACCGAGGGGAATGCCCTTCTCGATGACGACCTCGATGCCGAAGTCGAGGCTCAGCGCGTCGACCATGGCGAGTAGGGCCTTGCCCGCGGTGTTCCGCTCGGCTTCCATGGGCAGCTCCGGCGCGGTGCCGCGAATCTCCAGGATGCGAACGCCGGGGCGCTCTACCCTTGTAACATGCACGCGATCGCCGATGGCGCCCACGCTGTGCCCGAGGATGTCGAAGCCCACGCCGACGTTGCCCACCGAGGCGGGCGCGAAGGCGGTCGCGGCGGTTCGGGGCGCGTTCACAGCTTGGCTCCGAGGTACGCCGAGAGGCGCAGAAGATCGCCGAAGATGCCGCCGGCGGTCACGTCGGGACCGGCCCCCGGACCCTGGACGATGAGGGGATTTTCGGCGTAGCGCCGGGTCGAGAAGCGCACCACGTTGTCGGTGAGCGCGATGTTGCCGAAGGGGTGCTTCTGCGGCAGCCGCACCAGGCCCACCGTGGCCTTGCCGGCGGCATCGAGGCGGCCCACGTAGCGCAGCACTTCGCCGGCAGCCGCGGCTTCGTCGAAGCGTCGCTTCATCTCTCCGTCGAACTCCGGCAGTCGCTGCATGAACTCTTCCACCGAGACGGAGCTCAGCGCCGGCGGTACCAGGCCCTCGACGACCACGTCCTCGAGCCGCAGCGAGAGCCCCATCTCCCGCCCCAGGATGACGATCTTCCGGGCGACGTCGGTGCCCGAGAGATCGTCGCGCGGGTCGGGCTCGGTGTAGCCCCGCTGTTTGGCTGCGGCCACGATGGACGAGAAGCTCTCCCTGCCGTCGAACACGTTGAAGAGGTACGCGAGGGTGCCGGAGAAGATGCCTTCGATGGAGGCGATCTGGTCACCAGTCTCCCGGAGATCGCGCAGGGTCTGGATGATCGGCAGGCCCGCGCCCACGGTCGCCTCGTAGAGATAGTGCGACCCCACCTTGCGCCGCGCCGCGCGGATCGCTTCGTAGCCCGTCCACGCGCCGCTGTTGGCCTTCTTGTTGGGCGTGATGACGTGCACGCCGTCGCCGAGCCATCCGGCGTAGCGCTCCGCCACCTCGGCGCTGGCGGTGCAGTCGAGGATGGCGGCGTGCGGCAAGTGGGCCTGGCGCACGTGCGCGGTGAACGCGTCGAGGTCCAGCGGGACCCCGCGCGCGTCGAGCTCCTCTTTCCAGCGCGAGAGATCGATCTCCTGATCCGCGAGGAGCATCGTCTTCGAAGTGGCGATGGCGCGGACCCGGAGGTCGAGCGCGACGTCGGCGCGCAGCCGCGGAATCTGCGTCTCGAGCTGCGCGAGGAGCGCGCGGCCCACCACGCCCGGCCCCAGCAGGCCCAGCGAGATGGTGTGGGGCGAGAGGTAGAACGCTGCGTGCACCGCCCGGAGCGCGCGGGTCGTGATGTCGCCGTCGACCACCACCGAGATGTTGCGCTCCGACGAGCCCTGGGCGATGGCGCGGATGTTCACGCCGGCGTTGCCCAGCGCGGTGAAGACCTTGGCGGCGACCCCGCGGCTTCCGGCCATGCCGTCGCCGACCACCGCCACGATGCTCGCGCCTCGGCTCACCTCGACCCGTTGAATCTGCGCTTCCCGCAGCTCGCGATCGAAGGCCTGCTCCACCACCTCGCGGGCCTTTTCGGCCTGGGCGTCGGGAATGGCGAAGCAGATGGAATGCTCGGAGCTGCCCTGGGAGATGAGGATGACGGAGATGCCGGCGTCGCGCAGGGCGCCGAAGAGCCGCTGCGCCGTGCCGGGCACGCCGATCATGCCCGCGCCCTCCAGGTTGAGCAGGGCCAGCGACTCGATACTGGTGATGCCCTTCACCGGATGGCTCGATACCGGCGCGGCGCAGATGAGCGAGCCCGCTTTCTCCGGCGCGAAGGTGTTGCGAATCCAGATGGGAATGCCGTACTTCACCGCCGGCGCCATGGTCTGCGGGTGAATCACCTTGGCGCCGAAGTACGCGAGCTCCATGGCCTCGCTGTAGGAGAGCGCGTCGATGACCTTGGCGTCGGGAACCCGGCGCGGATCGGCGGAGAGCACGCCGTCCACGTCGGTCCAGATGTGAATCTCCTTGGCGGCGAGGAGCGCTCCGAAGATGGCCCCCGAGTAGTCGCTCCCGTTGCGCCCGAGCGTGGTCTGGATGCCGCGCGTGTCGGTGGCGATGAAGCCGGTGACGACCACGATGCCGTCGAAGTCGGCCTCTACCTCGCGCGCGATGGCTGCCCGCGACGGACCCCATTGCACCAGAGGGCCCAGCGGCCCCCACTCGACCGTGAGCACCTTTCGCGCGTCGAGCCAGCGCACCGGCCGCCGGGTGCGCTGCGGAAGGTAGGCGGCGAAGAGCCGCGTCGACCAGATCTCGCCGAACCCCGCCACCAGATCGCGAATGTTGTCGGCCGCCGAGCGAACCCGGGCCACGGTGTCGAGAATGCCGGCGATGTCCCGGCAATCGGTGTCGAGCGTTTCGATGTACTGCGCACGTATCTCGGCGGGCAAGAGCGCGTCGGCGATGTCCACGTGGCGCGTGCGCACGGCGGCCAGTCGGTCCTTCACCGCCGGGTCCTGGGCCTCGGCCAACGCCACCAGCCCCAGCAGCGCGTCGGTGATGCCGCGACAGGCCGAGAGCACGACCCCCTGGGGATGCACCACGTCGCCCGCGACGATGGTCGCGACGCGCTCGAAGCAAGACGCATCGGCGACCGAAGAACCCCCGAACTTGTGAACGATCCAGCTTTCCATTTGCTTTCGGATTGTCGCAGAGACGGGGAGAAAGTGGGGCGCAACTTTCGGGTTCGCGAGGGGCGCCTTCGCGCGGTACCGTCGGAGCCCGATGAACCGCCTCGCCTTCGTGGACCATCGGCAAGACCCCGCCTCCTGGGCCCGCGCCCTCGGCATCTCGCGCGAGGCGGTGGAGCTGTACCTCGGCTCCGACGTCATCGACCTCCACATCGACACGTTCATCTGGAACCGCGTCTTCGGCTACGATCTCACCAAGCGGCACGGCCACGGGCCGTTCGGCGCGCGCTTCTTCGGCCAGGCCGATCTCCCGCGCCTGCGCGAAGCGCGCGTCACCGGCGGCATCTGGGCCATCACCACCAACCCGCTGCGCAGCTCGGCCGGGCGCGCCCGCGCGTTCCGCAGCAACATCGCGCGGCTCACCGGCATCTTCGAGAGCGTGCCGGCGGACGTGCGGCTGGTGCGCACCACCGGCGAGTACCGGGCTGCGGTCGATGCCGGGCTGCACGCCGCCTTCCTGGGAATTCAAGGCGGCAACGCCCTCGATCAGGACGGCGCCCTCTCGGTGCTCGACGAGCACGTAGGGCCGAGCGGCCTCTCGAACGTGCTCCGGGTGACCCTGGTGCACCTGTCGACCTCGTCGCTCGGCGCCACCAGCGCGCCCATGCGTGGCAAGGACGATCGGCTCACCGAGGCCGGGCGCCGGTACGTCGCCGAGCTGGATCGACGTCGCATCTTCGTCGATCTGGCGCACATCGCCCGGGGCGGCTTCTTCGACGTGGTGGAGGCGCACGAACGCACCCGCCCGCTCATCGTCACCCACACGGGCGTGGCCGGGGTTCATCGCCACTGGCGCAATCTCGACGACGCGCAGCTGCGGGCCGTCGCCGACAGCGGAGGAACCGTGGGCATCATGTATCAGTCGAGCTTCCTCGGCGACGCGTTCCTGGGGGGCCGCGCCGAGGCGGTGGCAGAGCACCTTTGCCACATCGTGAAAACGGTGGGCGAAGACCACGCCTCGCTGGGCAGCGACTGGGACGGCGCCATCCTTCCTCCGCGCGACATGCCCACCTGCCTCGAGCTCCCGCGTCTCGTGGAGCTCTTGCTTCGTCGCGGGCTCTCGACCGAAGCGGTGCGGAAGATTCTCGGGCAGAGCTTCCTGCGGGCGCTGACCCTGCTTCGCGGCTGAGCTGTCCGATCCGTTGCGCGGCGAGCGCGCGCCATTCACGCGATTCGTTCAAATCGGCATTCCCACAGAAATCGATCTCAAGTTTCGGTTTTGGTGATCGTTCCACGCATCAGGGCGCCCCAGCGGTCGAAAGGCTCCCGGATGGACTGCTCGGAGGTGCGCTTGAACGAACGCTTTGCATGGTGGCTGCTGTGTGCATGTGCGTGGGGTTGCGCGGGAGGCAGCGGCGAGGCTCCCGCCACCGGGACCACCCCCGCGAGCGATCCGCCAGGCGGCGCGGCGGCGGCCTCTGCAAGCGACCGCGGCTTCACACCGAGCCTGTTGCGCGGGCAGCCGATCACCACACTC
The DNA here is from genome assembly GCA_013141295.1 of Polyangiaceae bacterium. GTDB lineage: Bacteria > Myxococcota_A > Polyangia > Polyangiales > Polyangiaceae > JABFRG01. The sequence goes on along the minus strand of JABFRG010000676.1, from coordinate 4,906 downwards.
GACGCGCAGGACACCTCGAGGCACTGGACGCGCGGCAGCGCCCACGCCTTCACCTGGACCCCGGAGACCTCACCCTCGGCCACCGTGCGCGTGGAAGCGAGCGCCGACGAGGGCCTCAGCTGGGCGCTCCTCGGAGAGGCCGACGCTGCCCTCGGAAGGTGGGTCTGGGAGGTGCCGGCGGAGGGGCCGACCCGGCTGCGCTTTCGACTCGTTCGATCCTGGAGCGCGACGCCGGAAGAGCTCTCGCGATCGGTGACCGTCTCGGCCTCTCACGCGCACGAGTACCGGTTCGCGCAGATCGCAGCGACCGTCGCCGGCGTTCCGCCCCGCGACGGCGCCGGCGCGGTGGTGATGAACGATCGCATGTGGCTCATCGGTGGCTGGAATCCCCTCGACACCGACGCGTTTCCGCTGACCACGTCCAACGACGTGTGGAGCTCTGCCGACGGCATCGCCTGGCGTCAGGACAAGCCCAACTCCTTCCGCGACTACGACTTCGATCCCGCGGCCGACTGGGCCGGCCGCCACACCGCCGGCTACGCGGTGCACGATGGCAAGATGTGGATCGTGGGCGGCGACGCCGTGCAGGGAGACTACCAGATGGACGTCTGGAGCTCGGCGGATGGCGCGCACTGGAGCCAGGCGACGGCGGATACGGAATACCCCCGGCGCGTGCTGCACACCACTGTCTCGTTCGGAGGTTCGCTGCTGACGGTGGGCGGTCAGAACTGGGACGGCACGTTCTTCAACGATGGTTGGGCCTCCGCCGATGGCGTCACCTGGAAGGAGCGCATCGGTACCACCCCGCGCTTCTCCGGACGCGGCGTGGTGTGCGGCTCGGCCGTCTTCGGCAACCGCGTGTGGATGATCGGCGGCGGTCGCTACGATACCGCCACCACCGCATGGCAGGGGTTCGGCGACGTCTGGAGCTCGGCCGACGGCGCCACCTGGGAGAAGGTGGGCGACGACGCGGCACCGTGGTTGCCCCGCACGTACCACGACGTCGTGGTGAACGACGGGCGCATGTTCGTCATCGGTGGGTACACGCCGGAGATGGGGAACCTCGACGACGTCTGGTACTCCGACGACGGCGAAAACTGGTACCTGCTACCGGCCACCGGCTTTCCGGCGCGCCACGCTGCCAGTAGCTGGAGCTACCACGGCGCGCTCTACGTGGGCTTCGGCAACACCGAAGGCTTCAACGCCGACATGTGGCGCCTGGATTTGTAGAACGCTTCAGCCCGGGAAGGGGGCGCGGACAACCGTGCGTCAGCTGGGGTTGGCTTGCGTGACTTGCTCGGCGGCGGCGACGCGGGTCACGCTGGCGGCGACCGAGGTGGCCACTTCGCCGAGGTCGAGCGCGTCCGGCTCCTTGCGCGTGAGGCGATCGGGATAGCGCATGTACTGGGCCTTCGACAGGTCGAGCACCTTCAGCCAGCCGAGCACGCGAATGACCGAGTAGGCGGGGTCGATCTCGAACCAGCGCGCCGCGAAGTTGGGGCTCTGCCCGTAGCGGTGGTGGTTGTTCTGGAAGAGCTCGCCCATGGTGAGGACGTCGAACACCAGCGTGTTCTTGGAGGCGTCGTCGCTGTCGTAGTTGCGGTAGCCGACCTTGTGGCCGCAGTAGTTCACGATGGCGCCGTGAATGGGGCCGAGGAACCAGTGGAGGGGCAAGAGGGCGAGCACCCAGTAGTGGCCGGTGGGAATGGCGTAGGCGAGGTAGATGAGCGAGTAGATGGTGCCCCAGATCACGCTGGTGGTCATGGTGTTGAGCGTCTCGTCGAAGAGCTTCCACTCCGGGTAGCCACCCTCGAAACGCGACTCCACGGTGACCTCGCGGCGCCGGCGCTGCCGGTAGAAGACCTTGGTCTTCTCCATCATCTTGAAGAAGTTGGGCTCGTGGATCGGCGAGTGCGGATCCTTCGGCGTGTCGCTGTACGCGTGGTGCATCCGGTGGAGGATCGCGTAGGCCCGGGGCGAGAGGTAGCTCGAGCCCATGACGAACCAGGCCAGGAAATGGAACACGCGCTCGGCGCGCTTCGACATCGTGAATTGGCGGTGGGCGCCGTAGCGATGAAGGAACGTGCTCTGGAAGAAGACCGAGAGCTGCCAGTGCGCGAGGAAGAAGATGACGATGGGCACGCCCCTACCCTAGGGCCGTTTCATCAATGATCCCGACCACCTTTCGGTCAGTAACGGTCACGATTCGGTCACACACGGCGTGACGCGACGCGTAAAAGCTAAGCCTCCTCGACGCTCCAGATCTCCGTCCCCACCGGCAGCTCTTCCGGGGCGACGCCGTGAACGCGCACCATCGCGTACGGCGCGCTGGGCCCCCGCATGTGCATCACGTCGTAGGAAGCCCGCGCGAGCCGCTCGCCGCCATCCGGGAAGCGTAGGCGCACCTCGAAGGTGCCGGGGGTGATCGAATCCGGGATGAAGCGCGGTGCCACGACGGTGCCGGGGCCCTGGGCAAGGAAGGCGTCTTCGACGACGACGAGGCGCGGCATGGGGCGCCACCTTACTGCAGGCCGCAAGGCGAGGCGAGAGCCGGGGCGTGTGCTATGCCTTGGCCATGCGCCTTTCGACTCTCTTCGGGCTCATGATCGTCGTTGCCGCTGCGGCTTGCGCCGAGGGCGAGAAGGACTACGTGGTGCCTTCGCTGGTTCTCGACGGCGGTCGCCGCGACGGCGCGACCTTCGAGGCCGGCGGCGGTGACGATGCGGGACCCGGCGACGACGCCGCGACCGACGCGGCCCCCGATGCGCCGAACCGCCCGGACGCGTCCGACGGAAGCGTCGCCATCGTTCCGCCCACCGTCGACGGCGTGGTGAATGCCGGCGAATACGGCCTGCACACCAACGGCATGAACCAGCAGGTGTCGGACGTGGGCACCACCACCTGGTACATGACCTGGGACGACACCAAGCTCTACGTCGCCGTCACCAACGCCGCGGTGGCGGAGGCGCTGGTGCTGTACGTGGACACCGCGCCGCTCGCCGTGAGTAACGGTGGCACCAACGCCGACGGAACACTTGCAGGATACACCTACGACGGCACCAGCGTGACGTTGCCGATTCGCGCCGACTTCGCCCTCTACGCCAAGAGCACCTACAACGAGGGCCGCAAGGCCGACGGCGCCGGAAGCTTCGGGGCCCCCACCGTGAGCGTCGCCACCTTCGCCGGCACCGGTACCACCCGCGAGATCGCCATCCCCTGGGCCGCCATCTCGGCCGGCGGACGGCCCGCCAAGTTCTCCTTCACGGGCTACCTCACGTCGTCGACCGCGTTCGTGTACGGCGAGATGCCGCCGGCGAACCCTGGCAATGCGGTGCTCGCCGCGGCCGCGCCCTTCACCAGCTACTACAAGGTCGACAACGCGACCCCGGGCACCGGCACCAAGCCGTTCTCGACGCCTCTGCCCTGAAGCACCGAGCCTGCGGGCGGAACGGTGCACTCTGCAGAAAAATAAATGCCGCTTCCGGGTGGTACGAACGATCCACCCGTTCGTTCACGGCGGGCGCAAAAATACGGTGTTTCCTGGATTCTCCGTGCGGTCTCGCGGTCATCTTCCGGATAGGGACGAAAACCGCGTGGATCAGCCGCGCATCGGGGCAAGCGTGGGCGGGATGACTACGTTGCGATGCGCTCTTCGTGCATCCATACTGAAATCCGTGAAGAACGCGTTTCTCCTCCTGCTGCTCGGGACCGTCGGTTGCGCGCCGGCGTATTCGGGTCCGGAGTCGGACCCAGTCTTCCAGGACGTGCGGCAGGAGAAGGACTCCGGCCGTCCGGTGACGCCGCCGTCCGACGCAGGCGTTCCCGATACCGCGCCGGTGGATGCGTCCACATTTTGCGCCAGCGACGAGGTGCTCGACCTCACCCGCGACCCCGCCACCCAGGGCTACACCACCAAGAAGGCGGGCAACGCCAGCCTCTCGGTCACCGGTGGTGAGCTGAAGGCCGCGGTGGTCGCGCGCTACGATCAGGACCCCTTCGCGTACCTCTCGCACGCGGTTCCGGCGGCGCCCAAGCGCGTGCGCATGAAGGGAACGCTCGTGGTCGACGTCGCCACCGACGTCATGCTCGACGTGCTCACCATCGTGCTCCTCGGCGACAACGGCGCCGAGGCCGACTTCGTCGTCAGCTTCTACGGCACCAACCAGGGTAAGCCCCCGCGGATCTCGCACTACAGCGCCGAGCTTCGCAACGGTCAGCTGGTGCAGGGCACCGAGCGCACCGGCGATCTGGCCTCCAGCGACACCGGTCGCAGCATCGACGTGGAGTACGACGTCGACGTGATCAACGGCCGCGTGCACGCCGTGGTGGGCGGCGTCGCCTCCGACTTCCAGTTCCCCGCGCCGACGTTCACGCCCAAGAGCGCCGATCTCCGCGCGGGCATCGGGTACGCGGCGGTCGCGCCGGAAGTCGGCAACAACCGCCAGGGCACGCTCCGCTTCCAGAAGCTCTCCTACGCCGTCTGCCCGTGAAACTCAGGCGGTAGCCTGTAGGTCGTAGCCGGAGGCCTTCTCGTCCTGCGCTCGGAAGTACTCTTCCCAGCGCGCGTCGGCTTCATTTCCGAAGAAGATGCGACAGGCCTCGCGGAGGCCCTCGGCGCGGGTGAGCTCCTCCCGACGCATCACCAGGGAGATCTTGCTGCGCCGTCGCAGGAAGTCCTCGAGCTTGACGATCATCTCTTGCTTGGCGGCGAGCTCCACCTCGCAGCGGAGGTACTCGGCGCCCTCGATGAGCACCTCGGCTTCGCGCGGATCGCGCTCGATGCCCTCCAGGAGCTTCTGCGCCGAAGCCCCGTAGCGGCGCCAAAGGCGGGTGCTGAGGGGCTCCGACGAGCGCGCCGAGGTCCGCGCATCGAGGCCGATGCGCTCGGCTTCGCGGAAGAACGCGT
>JABFRG010001134.1 GCA_013141295.1 Polyangiaceae bacterium | reverse complement strand
GTTTTCCCCTTTGCGCTCCCTCGAACCTGCACGAACCGAGGACCGAGATGTGGATCAGATCGGGCTCGGGCTCGGGCTCGGGCTCGGGCTCGGTACCCGCTGGCGAGCCTGCGCCCTGCTCTGCTCGGCAATCACGCTCCCTGTTTTAGCTACCCCGCGGGTGCCTTGGCGCGACCGCCGAGCCAAAGCACGAAGATCGCGACCACCAGGAGCGACGCCCCGAAGAGCTCCCAGCCCGAGGGGGCGTGGGAACCCACGAGCGCGGCCATGGTAGCGGACGCCGCCACGCCGGCCAGGATGCTCGCGGCGCGGTTCAGCGGCACGCAGAAGGTGTTCTCGCGCGCGTCGAGGAGGACCAACCCGCCGAACACGCCGGTGCCCTGGGAGAACACGCCCGCCAGGAGCGCCCAGCGAAGTCGCGGATCGCCGAGGATGCCCGAGAAGCCGCGTCGCAAGGGCTCGCCCAGGGCACCCGGTGCGAAGGCCGCCGCCAACGCCAGAAGCGCAAGCGCCACCGGCGTCGCCACCATCTGTTCTTCGGCGAAGTATCGGCGGTTCACCGCTGGGTCGTCCGACTTACCGAGGCGGCTCATGAGCTGGAGGCGCAGGAAGTAGCCGCCAAGGTACGCGAGCACGTCGAGCGCGCAGAGCCACGGCACCTCGCGGCCACCGCGGCTCACCACCGCGTCCACCAGGGAGAGCGCGCTGAGGCCGAGGGCGATCCAGGAGAACCATCGCACCTTCCGCTTGGACAGCGCGTCGACGATGGGCGCGAGCAGGAGCACGCCGCCTCGCATGAGCAGCATGACGAACGGGATGCTCACGCCCTCGAAGGTGTACGCCAGCGTCGTCGTCAGAAGAATGAGCGCCGTGGCCAGGCCCGAGAGGAACGTGAAGCGCGTGGGCCACGGGAGCGTGAAGGGGCCGACGCGCCGCTGGGTCGGATAGCGCCAGAACCGCAGCAGTGAGAAGCTCACGAGCATGGTCACGGTGGAGGCGAGGACCGTCGCCGGGAGGAGCTCGAGGCCGGTCAGTGGCGGCACCACGCGACCGCTCTGCAGATGCGGATAGCTCTCCGACGCCGACGAGAGCCACTTGGTGAGCGCGCTGTACGGCACGTAGCAGGCGAAGTAGCCGAAGGCGTACCACCACACGCGCGATGGCTGCGTGGTGCCGGCTGCAGCGGCGGGGCGGAAGGGGGACACGCGACGCAAGATGCACCTTTCCGGCCACCCGTGGGCGCGGCGTCGTCGCGTAGCGAGTGCGCGCAAGAACTGCGGGGCCTGCAGCGAGTGCGCGGCCTTCCTTCGCGTCGTGGTCGATCGCCGACCCCGCACGGGGCACGCGTCGTGCAGCGCAGCGGTCCATGTCCTCCCATGTTCCCTCTCCGCGCTCCACTTCCGGGCGGCCGCGCGAGCTCCTGTCGCAAGATCACGTGCGCATCGAGCGGCTCTTCACGGAGCTGCTCGGCGCCTTCGCAACCGGCGATCGCGAGGCGATTGCCTCCGAGTGGACGCGCTTCGACGAGGCGCTCCGCGCGCACCTGGACGCGGAGGAAGTGCACATCCTGCCGCTGTTTCGCGCGGTCGACGTGGACGAGGCGGCGCGCATCGCCGAGGACCACGCCTACTTTCGCGGCAAGCTCGGGGAGCTCGCGGTGTGCGTCGATCTCCACGTGGTGAGCTTGCCCATGGCCACGGAATTCGTGGATCGTTTGCGGGCGCACGCCGCCCGGGAGGACGCGCTCATGTACCGATGGGCCGACACCCATCTGGAGCATCCGGCATCGACGTCCATCGGAGAGAAGCTCACGTCGTTGCGCCCGGCCATGAGCCTGCAGTGAGCGACCTGACCCGCACCTCCGTGATACAAGATTTCTCGTGACGCAATCCTCGACTCCCATGGTTGCCGGCGCGTCCCTCGAGGATCTCGCCACGCTGGGCAAGAGCCCGCTGCTCTCGGGCCTCGGCATCAAGGACATGAGCGCCCTCGTGGAGCAGCTCGATCAGGTGGCGGTGACCGCGGGTGCGCTCCTCGCCCGCGAGGAGGAGCCGGGTGATCACCTGTCGATCATCTTGCAAGGGCAGGCGCGCGTCACGCGCAAAGGCATGGTGCTGAGCACGCTCTCTCCGGGCGACTACTTCGGCGGCCTGTCGCTGGCCCGCGTGAAGCGCGGCAGTGTCACGGTGGAGTCGGTGACCACGATGCGACTCGCGCGTCTTCCGCGCCGTCGCTACGAGAGCCTCGCGGAGACGCATCCGCTCCTGGCGCTCCACCTCGCCCAGGCCCTCATCCGGCTCCTCGGGCAGGAGTTCAACGCCATGACCGACAGCGTCGGCGCGTTCCTGCGCGAGCGCTCGCTCCCGCGGCGGGCCACGGTGTCCGTACGCTCCAACGGGGGCGGTCCGCACATGGTGGCCACCGGTTCGTCGATTCGCAGCGTCCTGCCGCCGCCGCCGGATGCGGACGAAGCGGCCTTCGCAGAGGCTCCGCTGGGCGCGCTCGTGAACGGCATGCCGACGTCGCTCGATGCGCCGCTGGTCACCGACGCCACGGTCAAGCCCATCAACCTGCACAGCCCGGAAGGGCGCGACATCTATCGACGCAGCGCCGGGCTCATGGTGCTCGAGGCCCTGTTCCGCGTCGCCCCGGGCCTTCGCCCGCTCGCCGGGCCCAGCGTGACCGGAACGCTGCTGGTGCGCGTGCCTGCCGACGTGGACCGCGCCGAGCTCGCGCGGCAGGTCGACCGGGCGGCGCGCCACCTCGCCCGGGAGAATCAGCCCTTTCGTGAGGAGATTTGGGGAACCGACGAAGCGCGCAGCCACTTTCGCGAGGAGCGATGGTTGGCGGCGGCGTCACTGCTTCGAACCTCGCGGGCGCCCACGCAAACGCTGGCGACCTGCGGCGTGGTGTACGCGCTCGCCGACGGGGCGCTGGTGCCGAGCACCGGCGCCATCGGCACCCTGGGCTTCGCCGCGCATCCGGACGGGGTCCTGGTCGACCTGGGCGACGCGCTCCGCGATCCGGATCCCGAGGTCCTCGCGGCGGAGCACCGGGCGCTCGGCCGCGAGCTCACCACGCCGCGCTTCGGCGGCACCATGCAGAACGACCACCGGGCCTGGCTCGAGGCGATGCACGTCGACAGCGTCGGCGCCTTCAACGAGCGGTGCATCGTGGGGCGCGCCGCGGCGCTCATCCGCGCCAGCGAAGGCTTCCACGAGAAGCAGATCAGCCGACTGGCCGACGCCATCTGCGCCCGCGCCGGCACCGCCCGGATCATCTGTGTGGCCGGCCCCTCTTCGTCGGGCAAGACCACGTTCATCCGCCGGCTCACCGTGCAGCTCGAGGTGAACCGCGTGCACCCGGTGGGCCTCTCCCTCGACGACTACTACGTCGATCGCGAGCTCACGCCGAAGGACGCCAGTGGCGGCTACGACTTCGAGGCGTTGGAAGCCATCAATTTGCCGCTTTTCCAGGCGAATCTACGCAGCCTACTGGGCGGCGAGACGGTGAAGACCGCCCGCTACGACTTTCTCTCCGGCAAGAGCCTCCCGGAAGGGGGCGAGAGCGCGCAGCTGGGGCCGCGCGACGTGGTGCTGGTGGAGGGCATTCACGGGCTCAACCCACGGGTGGTCGAAGGCGTTGCCCCGCGGGAGCAGATCTTCAACGTGTTCGTGCACCCGGCGACCACCTTGCCGCTCGATTCGCTCGACTGCGTCACCCCGGAGCATGTCCGGCTGCTCCGCCGCATCGTGCGCGACCGTCACGGCCGGGGCTACGCCGCGCAAGAGACCATCGTGCGCTGGCCCTCGGTGGTGCGCGGCGACGCGATCCACATCTATCCGTACCTCGAGCGCGCCGACTTCGTGTTCGACACCGCGCTCGCCTACGAGCTCGGCGTCATCAAGGTGTACGCCGAGCGCTACCTGCTCGAGGTGCCGGAAGGGCACGTGGCGTTTCCGGCGGCGCTCCGCCTGCGCAACCTCATCGAGCGCTTCGTGGCCATCTATCCGGACCAGGTGCCGCCCACCTCGCTGCTCCGGGAGTTCATCGGCGGCACCAGCGCGGAATACTGAGTCGCGCAAGTCTTGCGCGGACCGCCGCGCGGACGACCGCGTTTTCCGGCTTGGCCCCGCTCTTGCTCGCCGGAGCCGCATGCACACGCGAATCCGAGCGCTCCGGGCCCTTGCAGCGTGCTTCCTCCTCGGGTGTACCGCCACCACGCCCATGCCCCCGGCCGCGCCCAGCGAGGTTCGTGCCGAGGGGCCGCGGGTGTTCGCGCGTCGCCCGGAGCTGCAGGTGGAGCTGCGGGGGCCCAAGGACGCGCGGTACGACAACGTGGCGTTCGGCCTCAACGGCAAGCACGTGAACCTCACCGTGAAGAACATCACAAGCGCCCCGCAGGACGTCCGCGGCTTCCAGGTGGCGTTCGTGGCCGCCCGAGCCGGCGTGGCCTTTCCGTGCCAGGTGCGCACCGCCACCGAGACGCGTATCCGTGAACCGCAGGCGCTCCAACCGGGCGAGTCGTACTCCTTCGAGCGCGACATCGACTGCCGCCTGGCGCTGCCCGGGCAGTACACCATCACCGTGCACGGCAGGTTCGGCGCTGCGCCGGACATGGCCTCGGGGCAAGATCTCGCGGGCACGTTCCCGCTGGAGCTCAAGGCGCCGGCCCATGCCGGGCCCCGGGCGCACCGCGGCAAACCGGGGCTCTACGTGGCCATCTCCGGCGATCCGTTCATGCGCGCGGTGGCGCCCTCGGAGGAAGGGAAGTACCGCGCCGTGGTGGCCATCATCAACGGATCGCTCCAGCCCATCGAGCTCCATGGCCCGCGTATCGTGGCGCGCGTCGTGAAGGTGGGGCAGACGCTATCGTGCCTGGAGGACCCCAAAGAGCTCCACCCGCCGTCGGTCCTTGCGCCGGGGGCGGTGCACACCGAATCGGTGCTCGTCTCCTGCGTGGTGGGGCAGCCGGGCGAGTTCGAGGTGCGCACGCTCTTCGAGACGGAGCCGGGGGATCCGCAGCCGCTGGAGCTCGACGGGTTTCGCCTCACGGTGACCAACGATCCGCGCTTGTACTCGGTGCCCAGCCCGTTCTATCTCGACACCCGCTGAGCCGCGTACCGCGCACTGCGTGCGCGGAGGCGCAAGATGCGTGGCTTCGCGGAGCGCGCGGTCGCGATAATCGCGCCGACATCGCGTGGTCCCCGCCTTGCAGAGGACGCGGCCATGAACACGTCGACCCACGTATCGCGCATCGCTCTCGCTCTCGTCGTCGTCGGAGGGTGCGTGGGGCAAGGCACTTACGACAAGGCGGTGGAGGAGGGGAACGCCGCCAAGGCGCAGCTCCGACAGATGACCCTGGATCGCGACAAGAAGCGCACCGAGGCCGCGGAGTCGGAGTCGTCTCTTCGGGAATTGGATGCAGCCTGCAAGAAACGCGGAGACGATCTGGCTGCGCTCCAGGGACGCTCGCGGAACCTCTCCATGACGCTCGAACAGACCAAGGCGCAGCTCGCCGCCATGCAGCGCGCGCAGGCGGCCAGCGAGGCGCGAGCGGCGCTCTTCCGGGACCTCACGCTTCGCTTGAAGCGCATGGTCGACAGCGGCGAGCTCGCGGTGGTGATCCGCGACGGACGCATGGTGCTCCAGCTCCCCAACGACGTGCTCTTCGACACCGGGCGCACCGAGCTCAAGCCCAAGGGGCAAGAGACGCTGAAGGGCATCGCCGAGGTGCTGAAGACCATGACCGAGCGGCACTTCCAGATCTCCGGGCACACCGATAGCGTTCCCATCCACACCGCGCGCTTTCCCTCCAACTGGGAGCTCTCCAGCGGGCGCGCGCTCGAGGTGGTGCACCTTCTGGTGGCCCAGGGCGTCGCCCCCGGCATGCTCTCGGCGGCCGGCTACAGCGACGTGGACCCGGTGGCCACCAACGACACCGCCGACGGGAAGAAGAAGAACCGCCGCACCGAGATCTCGCTGCAGCCGATGATCGACGAGCTGGTGACGATCCCCGAGCACTGAGCGACGCGGTCTTGCACGCTCCGCAAGAGCTGCGCGCCACGCGAAGCAGGGAAGGCGTGAAGGAGCGCGGAATCACGACACGGCACGACCCGTGCAAAACCGATCTACGAACCAACGAAGGAGGATCCGATGACCGTGAAGACCACTGCGAAGCGTGACTGGGAAACGGTACGTGACGAGCTCTCGGCCGCGCGCCAGGAGGTTCGCCTCAAGCTCCACCTCGCGAACATGGACGTGAAGACCCAGTGGGACGGGCTCGAGACCCGGCTGCGGGAGCTGGAGCACAAGGCCGAGCTCGGCGCCGATCACATGGCCGACACCATCCTCGAGACCGCCAACGCGCTGAAGAAGGACATCGAGAAGCTCCGCGCGACGCTCTGAGCGTATGTGCCGTCCGTGCGTGGCGCCATGCCCTCATGGCGCCGCACGGTCAGCGGACGCAGACGACGCCCACCGCGTCCACCAGGCTGCCGGCGCGTCCTCCGAGGCCCACCTGCTGACCCACGTCGCAGACCGCTTCGAAGGCCACGCCGCTGGGCACGCCTTCGGCGGGCACGCGGACCGTGCCGCCGGGCGTCTCGCAGACGAGGCCGATCTCGCGCACCCAGGTGTCGCCCCGGCCGAAGACGCCACGTAGCTTGGCGCCTGCGCCGCAACGGAGCGGGTGCGACATGCCCGCCGGGAGACCGAACGCCCGCGGGGTCGTGGGGCCGCTGCATGCGAGCGCCACCGAGGCGATGGCGGCGTCCTTCTCCTGCACCGTGATGTCGAGGCCCGAAGGCTCGGAGCCATCTTTGCAACGCCAGGTGAACGGCACGCCGCCGGGGCCGCCGGTGAGCCTGCGCTCGAGCGGGTGCCCGCAGAGCGCGCCCTCGGCCACGAACGGATCGTCGGGGATGCGCAAGCGCCCGTGGGCCGATGCGCGAACGATGTTGTGGAAGAAGCCGGCCGCGGTGAGCGGCCCTTCGACGCTCGCCAGCAGATCCGCCGCCTCACCGCAGGCGAGCGCGCTTCGGGCTGCGAGCACGTCGTGCGCGTCGTTCGCGCGTGGCGCGGCGAATCGCGCGAGCACCCACGGGTTGGTGAGCTCCTTCTCGTGGCCCGGGCGTCCGCGCCCGGCCAGCGCGAACCGTGACGCGACGGGGTCGGCGAGCCCGTGCTTGTCGATGACGTGCACCGTCGACGGTAGGGAGAAGCCCACGATGCCGATGGCTCCGGCGAAGAGGGCGCGATCGACGCGGGCGTCCACCGAAGGCGCGAGCTCGGCCACGTCCTTCTCCGCGTAGAGCGAGCGCGCGAAGGCGCTTGGCTTCATGCGCTGGCCGTCGACGTAGAACGGGTGCTTCTGGTACTCGTCGATGCGCACGGCGTGGGCGGCCTGGGCCATCTGCAGGTACCAGCCATGCTCGTCGCCGATGCCGCACTGGTTCTCGTGGCCTACCCGGAGCGCGAGGGCGCTCTTCGGGGCCCAGCCCACGATGATGGCGGCGGCGGCCGCCGGCACCGCGGTCCGGAGCGAGGCCAGCGAGACCGGCACCCGAACCGCCCCCACCGGGATCAAGAAGGCCAAGAGGTCCGGGAGGAGCAGGCGCGCATGCATGTAGTCTCCACCGATCGCCACCAGGTAGCCCGCGTGAAGAAGCGCCGCAGCCGCCGGCGCAGCTACCGCGGCGGCCAGCAGGCGATCACGGCCAGCGATGCGGCGCAGTCGGTACGAAGCGAGCAGGAACGCGGCGGCCAGCGGCCCCGCGAGCCAGTAGGTCCCCACGAAGTTGCGCAGGTAGCACACGCCTTGCGGCACGTTCAGGCGGAAGGCCTCCTTGGCCAGCGCCGTGTTGGGGCTCATGGTGGCGTAGTAGCCCATGCGCAGCACTTGCACCCCCAGCGGCAGCGCGAACGCCGAGGCCAGGAGGCCGCTTGCACGCGCAGTCCCGCGCCGTCTCCCGGCCCACCACAGGACCGCGAGAAAGAATGCACTGTACAGCAAGTAGTCCGGGCGGACGAGCACCCCGAGACCCACGAAGGTCGCCGTCAGGTAGCCGCGGCGGGCCGTGGCCGTGCGGTCCACCGCGCGCACCACCAGGGCCGCCGCCGCCGCGAGCCATAGGCACGAGAGGCCCGTCTCCAGGCCCCCCGACGCGTAGTCCCAGGTGGCGGGCACCGCCACGAACAACACCACGCCCACCGGCACCATGAGCCCACGCTCGGCGCGCGTGGTGCGCGCGGCGACCAGGGGCAAGAGGAGCACCGCGAGGCTGGTGCAGGCGATCCCCAGCACCATCGCCGACGCCTCGAGGGGCGCTCCCAGGGCGTGAACCAGCGCGAGCACCGCGAGCCAGAGGGGGCTCGTGCCCACCTCCACGCGCTCCCCGGGGTTGAAGACCGGTCCGTAGCCGTCGACGATGTTCCGGACGATGCGCAGGTTGATGAAGCCGTCGTCATGGGTCCAGCGGCGGGATATCGCCAACGCCGCAAACACCATCGCACCGAGCACACCCCACGCACCCACTCGCCAGAAGCGCTTCACGGCGCGACCATACGCAACCTACGTGCCGGTGACGAGAGCGGTTTTTCCCGCGTTCGCGGAGCATGATCCGCAGTGTCCCATGGCGACACGGTCCCCCTGGCGCACGCTGGCACACGCAGCATGTGCGTGGCCATCTGGGGTACCTTCCTCGGATGCGCCGCTTGCTGCTCGTCCCGCTCGTCTTCGCCTCGTTCGCCTGCAAACCGGAAGCCCCGCGGACCTCGGACGCGCAAGTGCCTCCGGCTGCGGGATCTTCGTCCGCGTCCACCACGCTCTCCTATGACACCAGCTGCCGGGCCGACGACGATTGCGCGCCGGCCCCGGGGTGCTGCCCGACCCCGTGCACGAGCCTGGTGGTGAACGTCAAGGAGCTTCCACGCGTCCAGGCCTCTCTCGCTTCCTGCGACCGCTCCGCGCCGTGCCCTTCCGCGGGTGGATGCAGGACGCACGCATACCTGTGCAACGGCGGCCGCTGTGCCCTGGTCTACGCCGGCGAGCCCGGCTATCGCGAGCGCCGCTGAGCCCTATACCGCCTGCGCGCGGATTCGCTGCACCGTTCGCGCCCGGCGGAGCGGGAGCGAGAGCGACCAGATGGCGGCGAAGGCGGCCGCCCCGGCGAAGAGCGTGCGCACCGGCAAGAGCGCGACGCCAGCGTACTGGTGCGCCACCACCTGCCCCAAGGTCACGAGACTGGTGAAGAACACCAAGGACCAGAGCAAGAGCGGGAAGTAGCGACGAAGGTTGTGCGTGAGCGCCGCGAAGGTCGCGCCTACCCCGGCGCCGGCCAGCGCCGCCAGCGCGAAGACCGCGCCGAACACCACGGGCGCATCGAGGCTCGTGAGCAGTCGGAGGCGCTCCAGACCGCCGGCGATGAGGGCGGGCTCGAGCTCGCGCACCACCGCGAAGGCCACGGCCGCGCCCAGCGCGCCCGCCAATGCGCCCGAGGCGGCCGGGCGAAGGTGGTCGCGCGCCTCGAGCTCGTCGATGGTGCTCTCCTCTTCGTCGAGCGATACCGCCTCGGTCCTCCACGTTGTCGTCGGGAGGGCTTCCGCGGGGACCGAGTCACGAAGATCCGAAACCGGGAATGAGGAGAGGGTAGGCATGAAACCCCTTGGAGCAAGCGCCGTACCTCCGGGGCGTCCGGGAGATCGCTAGGAAATCTCCGCGCCCCGGCCGAGCGCTGGGGCATTTTGCGACGCCGCTACGCTCGCCCCGCGCAGGAACGCGTGAATGCGATCGGCGGTCGTCGCACGAAAGTGCTCGTCCATCGGCGGGCAATGCCGTGACCCCTCGAGCAGCACCGTCTCGGCGCGCGGGAAGAGCTCGCGCGCGCGTGCGACCAGCGCAGAGCCAGGAAACGAAAGGTCTTCGCCGGCGCCGAATACGAGAGCAGGGCCGGTGTAGGGTGCAAGCATGTCCGGCGTCAGCAGCGGCGGCACGCGCATGTCCATGCGGTAGCTGCGGACCGCGTCGCCGAAGTACGCGCCCCACTGCGCGCCGGGATCGGTGAACAGCGGCGCCAGCAAGGCCTTCAATCGTTCCGGCGTCGGCGACAGGCGATAGCGGAGCATCGGCCAGCCCACCTCCACGAACCCGCGCCACGCAGAGCCGGCCACCATCCCGGCGGGCACCATGAGCACCAGCGCCGAGACGCGGTCGGGCGCCACCTGGAGCATGCGCATGGCCACGAAGCCACCCCAGCTCACGCCCATCAAGGCGAACCGATCGAGCCCGAGACCGTCGCACACCTCGCCGAGCCAGGTGCCATAGCTGGCGTCGTCGACGGGGAGCCGCCGATCGGCGCTCATGACCGACTGGCCGATGACGTCGACCGCGTACACGCGATAGCGATCCACCAGGTGACCCAGCTCCGGAAGCACGTGCGCGGAGGAGGCCAGCGCACCGTGCACGCAAACCAACGGCGGCGCATCGGGAGGCCCGGCCACGAGCACGTGGGTGCGGCCGAAGGAGGTCTCCACGTCGCGGTCCGTCACGGGCACCTGCAGCGCATCGCGAAAGGTGTCGTACCAGGCGCGGATGCGCGCCTTCCGGGTCTCGTCGCCGAACATCGCGGAGCTCATGGGTTCTTCGTTCCTTTCTTGCGGGAGGTCGGGCGCGGTGTGGTCTCGAGCGCGGCGAGGTGCTGCTCGAGCATGCGTTCGAACAGGCGCGCGGGGGCCGGATGCCCTCCCTGGAGCCACGCCAGGAGCGCGAAGTAATAGAAGGAGAAGAAGCTCGCGCCGAGCACCTGCGCGTCGACTCCCTGTGCGAGGGTCCCCTGACGCTGGGCCGCTTCGGTGAGGGTCACGACGAAGCCGTGCACCTCCGCCACCTGCGCTGCGAAGCGCTCGCGCCACGGCGCTTCCGCGAAGAGCGACTCGCGAAGCAGGGCGCGCGAGAGGGCCGGGCGCTCGGCGTAGTATCCGAAGAAGGTCTCGGCGATGGCGCCGAGCTGCCTTCGAAGTGTCGGCGCTTCGGTGGCCGCGCGCCGCGCCGCGGTCCACGCGGCCGCGAGATCCTCGAACAGCGCCGTGTGCAGCAGATCGCGCTTGTCGCCGAAGTGGAGCAGGACGGTGCCGGTGGCGACGCCGGCCGCGCGCGCCACGTCGCGAATGCTCGTGGCCTCGAAGCCGTGCGCCAGGAGGTGCGTC
>JABFRG010000700.1 GCA_013141295.1 Polyangiaceae bacterium | reverse complement strand
TTGCAGCACTCCTTCCGCGCCTCGACCGATGCCCGGAAGCCCAGCACACCCTGCTTCCGGACGAGGCTCTCGACCAGCGGCGCACCAGGGAAGTACACCTCGATGGGCACCGCATACCGAGCCTGCGCGGCGGCCAGCAGGGCGTACGTCTCCTCGTGCAGCCGGCCCGTGTCCAGGAAGAACACGTGCGGCAGGGCCAGGCCATGCTCCCGACGGAGATGCGCGACCTCGTGGAGGAGCACCATGTCCTCGGCGCCCAGGCTGGTGGCCACGGCGAGCGTGCTCCCGAAGGTCTCCATGGCCCAGCGGATCACCTCGCGCGCGGCAGCCCCTTCCGGCGGACGCGGGCTCACGAGGGCGCTCCGGAGAGCGGAGCGAGCGCCGAGGGCGCGCGGGTCTCGGAGACCTCGAGCTGCCGGTATGCTCGGCGGGCGCGGCGACGGTACCAGAGCACCTGAGCGAGGAGCACCGCGCGCAGGGCGATGCCGAGCAAGAGCCCGGCGACGAACACGTGCTCGCTCTTCGAGGCGGAGTACACCAACGCGCAAACGCGACCCAGAAGGTTGAGGCCGGGGAAGAACAGGCTCACGTCCTCCGATCGCTTCAGCCGATAGAGGCGCGCGATCTGCGGGAGGTAGGAGCCTTCGATGGCCAGGAGACCGACGCTGCCGAGGAGCCAGTTAATGTCCGTCATAACGACTTCTTCTCAGATAGCAGACGCGTTTCCGCTATGATAGATATTCTGCGTGCCCAGCTTTTCGCCATCTTCGCCCGCCCATCTTCGTGCCCTCGAGGACGAAGCCATCTTCGTCTTCCGGGAGATCTGCGCCGAGCGCGAGCGCCCGGCGCTGCTCTTCTCCGCCGGAAAAGACTCGCTGGTGCTCCTGCGACTGGCCGAGAAGGCGTTCCGTCCGGCGCGCTTCCCCTTCCCGCTCTTGCACGTGGATACCGGCCACAACTTTCCCGAAGCCATCGCGTTTCGCGACCGGCGGGTAGCGGAGCTGGGCGAGCCCCTCATCGTGGCCTCCGTGGAAACCTCCATCGCCCAGGGCCGGGTGACCGAAGAGACCGGACCGCGCGCGTCGCGCAATCGGCTGCAGACGGTGACCTTGCTCGACGCCATCGCCGAGCACGGTATCGACGCGGCTTTCGGCGGCGCGCGCCGCGACGAAGAGCGGGCACGCGCCAAGGAGCGGGTCATCAGCTTTCGCGACGAGGCCGGCCAGTGGGACCCGAAGAACCAGCGGCCCGAGCTGTGGGATCTGTACAACACCGACGTGCGCCGCGGGGAGCACCTGCGGGCCTTTCCTCTCTCCAACTGGACCGAGCTCGACGTGTGGGAGTACATCCGGCACGAGCAGCTGGAAGTGCCGTCCATCTACTTCGCCCACGAGCGCGAGGTGTTCTCGCGCGACGGCATGCTGTACGCCACCTCGCCGTTCGTCACCCGCACCGCCCGCGAGGTGCCGTTCCGTGAGACGGTGCGCTTTCGCACGGTGGGCGACATGAGCTGCACCGGCGCCGTTCGCAGCACCGCGCGAACGCTCGACGCCATCATCGACGAGGTGGTCTCCGCCACCGTCACCGAGCGCGGCGCCACCCGCGCCGACGACAAGTTCACCGAGGCTTCGATGGAAGACCGCAAACGCGAGGGATACTTCTGATGACCACGTTGCTCCGAGTGTGCACAGCAGGAAGCGTCGACGACGGCAAGAGCACGCTCATCGGTCGGCTCTTGTTCGATGCCAAGGCGCTCATGAGCGATCAGCTCACCCAGGTGGAAGAGGCGAGCAGGCGCCGAGGCTTTGCCCGCACCGAGCTGGCGCTGGTAACCGACGGCCTGCGCGCCGAGCGCGAGCAGGGCATCACCATCGACGTGGCCTGGCGCTACTTCTCGGTACCCGGGCGACGCTTCATCCTGGCCGACACGCCGGGACATGTGCAGTACACACGTAATATGGTCACCGGCGCTTCCACCGCCGAGGCGGCCCTGCTGCTGGTCGACGCGCGACAGGGGCTCACCGAGCAGTCGCGCAGGCACCTGTACCTCACCACCTTGCTGGGGGTGCGGCACCTGGTGGTGGCCATCAACAAGATGGACCAGGTGGACTTCTCGTTCGAACGCTTCGCGGAGATTCGCGAGATCATCGACGCCTACCTGCGTCAGCGAACGCGCGGTGCCGCCAGCGTGGTGTACGTGCCGGTGTCGGCCCTGCACGGCGACAACGTGGTGACCCGCTCGGACCGCACCGCCTTTTATCAGGGGCCGACCTTGCTCGAGCACCTCACCCAGCTCGACACCGTGCGCGACCAGGCCCATGCGCCGTTTCGCCTCCCGGTGCAGTGGATCGTGCGACCGCAAACCGACGCGCACCACGACTACCGCGGCATCGCCGGGCGCATCGCCGCCGGCACCGTGCGCGTGGGCGACGCGATCACCGTGCACCCTTCCGGGAAGAGCACCACCGTGCGCGCCCTCGAGACCAGCGGCGGCCCGGTGCAAGAAGCACGGCGCGGCGCATCGGTCACCCTGCACCTCGAGCACGACGTGGACGTGAGCCGGGGAGACGTGCTGGCGGCGGCCGCCGCACCGCCGCGCATCGGTCAGGACCTGGTGGCCGATCTGGCCTGGTTTTCGCCGAGGCCGGCAGAGGCGGGCAAGCGATACCTACTCAAGCACACCACGCGAACCACCAAGGCGACGCTGGCATCCATCGAGCACGTCGTCGACGTCGCCTCCGGCGCAGCGCTCTCGAAGCGCGACGTCGAGGAGAACGACATCGCGCGGGTGGCTTTCAAGACCGCCGCGCCCCTGGTGTGGGAGCCCTACGAGACCGATCGCATCCTGGGGAGCGCCCTCCTGGTCGACGAGACGACCCACGAAACCCTGGGCGGTCTGATGCTCCGCTGAATAGGGAGCCTGGGCCCGCCGTCCAAGGCCCATGCCTTTTCTTCCTTCGTCGGTCCCTTCGATCGCCCGAAATTCCGCAGTTCTCGCCCTGATCGCCGGCTCGTTCGGCTGCGCCGCCGGCTCCGCGGAGCATGGAGCGGTCGACCTTGCGATGACCAGCGCCTACCGGCCCCAGCGCGGATACGGCACCGGGAGTGCGCCCGCGGTCGGGGTGGCGGCCCCCCGCTATCACCTTCTCGGTGGCGATCTACACTGTCACGTCTTGCCGCCCGACGACGGCACCCACGTGTCGCGATCGCTCCACGACACGGTGGCGCTGGCCAAGCGCGAAGGGCTCGACTTCGTGGTGCTGACCCCCCACGTGGCGTCGCGTTTCCAGGAAGACGAGGACGCCCGACGCGAGGTCGTCCGCGAGCAACGTGCGCTGCGCGACGCCATCTCCGCCGAGGCCCTGGGTGGGCTCATGGTGGTCCCCGGCTTCGAGTACACCGACTACGAGCTGGGGCACGCGGGCGTGGCCTTCGCCGATCTGGAGCGGGTTCTGGAGAGCGTTTCCGTGCAGGATGCACAGAAGAACCCCGGCCTGTTCTTCGAGCGCTGGGTCGAGAAAGGCGGCCTCCTGGTGGTGAACCATCCGCTGGTGACCGCGTTGCCCTCCGGGCCTTCCATCGCCCGCGCCGATCTCTCCTGGCGCCCGCTCACGGCGCCGGCCGCCGGGGGCGTGGGCCTCCGCGGCGACATCGACGCCATCGATCGGCTGGCGAGCGGCTTCGAGGTGTACAACCTCACCGCCACCCACCTGCGTGACCGCTACCTGCAGGGCGACACCGACAAGACGCTGCTCGCCACCTTGCTGCGCCTCGACCAGGAGATCCCGCTGCGCAATCGTCGCATGACCCCCATCGGCGGAACCGACAGCCACAGCTACCACCTGCGCCCCACCACCTACGTGCTCTCCGAGACGCGGAGCATCGAGGGCGTGCGGGCCGCGGTAACCGCAGGCCGCACCTGCGTGCGCGCACCGGAAGCTTGCTCGCTCGAGGCCCGGGTCCCCGATCAGGGCATCACTGCGTGGGCGACGCTGGGCTCCAATCTCGTCGCCCCCGGTGAGGTCGAGCTCCGCGCCACCGGCAAGGACATCCAGCTGTACCGCGATGGCTTGGTGGTTGCGACGCCAGCCTCGGGCGAGACGGTGCGGGTGCCGGTGCCGGCCGGCAAGTGCTCGGTGCTGCGGGCGCGGGTGGGTATGGGCTTCTCCGCGCCCATCTACGCCAACTGCGATATCCGCACCTAACGGATGCCCGCCTACTTTGCCGGCCAGTAGCGGTCGATAATGGGCTCCAGCGGGTTCGCGTGGTCGTCGGACCAGGGCGCGCCCGACGGAGTCGCGACCTCACGCCACATGGGTCCCACCGCGAGCGCGGAGACCGCGGGGGCGGCGCCGGCCATCATCACGTCGGTGCTGTTGACGCCTCGGGCTTCGAGCTCCGCGGTCGCGTCGAGGACGCCGAAGCGCATGGCCAGCCCTTCCGCGTGAATCACGCGCGCCAGCGTCGGCTGCAGATTCATGTGTCGATTCGATATGTGGAAGAGCACTACACCGTCCGGCTTCAGCTTCGATACGTAGAGGCGAAGAGCCTCTCGGGTCAGCAGATGCTGGGGCACCGTGTCCGACGAAAAGGCATCCACCACCAGGATGTCGTACGGGCCGTTGACCGTCGCAGCGAGCGTAAGGCGGGCGTCGCCCAGCACGATCGGCGCGCTCGGCGCGCAGTCCGAGAGAAACGTGAAGTAGCGAGGGTCTCTCGCTATCCGCGCCACCATCGGGTCGATCTCGAAGAACCGCCAACTTTCGCCGGCCTTCGCGTAGCAGGCGAGGGCGCCCGCGCCGAGACCGGCGACACCGTAGCTTCCGCCGGCAGACGCGGCCTGCCTCCGCGCGATGACCGACCCCATCGGGCCCTCGATGGCGTAGTACGAGATGGGTCGATGCTCGTCGCCGGGCACCAAGGATTGCGCGCCGTGGATGGTGGTGCCGTGCGCCAACGTTCGGCGCTTCATGCCGGCAAGTTGCGTTTCCACCGTCAACACGCCGAAGAACGAGCGTACGCGCACGTCGGGAGCCCCCACCTGTACGTCGAGCGCGGCCAGCAGCATGAGCGTCGCGGCCCCGGCGAATACCAGCGGCTGACTGCGCAGCGAAAGCGCGGCAACGACGGCGACGACGAACGCGCCGAAGAGAATCGGCGTTCCGATGACCGCAGGCCAGGCGTGGCGGGCGACGCCCACGAGGAGCGGCAACGCTGTCACCGCCAAGAGGGGTCCGCGCACCGTCCAGCTCCGGAGCTCACCCCATGGCGCGAGGGCCAACAGGGCCAACACCAGTGCGATGGGATACTCACGCACGCTGGAGAAGACCAGCGGCGCGGCGAGCCCGCTCGTCAGACCGCCCACCACGCCTCCCAGCGAAACGAAGAGGTAGAACTCCGTGAGGCGCGCCGGTTGCGGTCGGCGTGCAGCGAGCGCGTGGTGGCAAACGAGAGCGCCGAGAAAGACCGCCCCGAGATCGATGGGGATGGCGAGGAGCGGTGGAAGCCGCGTCGCCGCGACCAGCGCAGCGCCGCCGCTGCCCACGACTGCGAACAGGCGACCAGCAGTCTCTGCGCCGACGAGGGGCTTCTTCCCGAAGGCGATGATGAAGGTGAGAAGGTACAGGATGAGCGGAGGGGCCCAGAGAAAGGGCGCTGCCGCGACATCGGTCGTGATGTGCGCGGTCGCGCCCACGAGCAGCGCGACGGGAATGGCCGAAGCGCCCACCCACACCACGCGCTGCCGCAATCGCTCCCGCGCCGTGGTGGCGACGTCGGCCGCCGCGACGCTGGGCGACCCCTGATCCTGCCGTAGGGCAACGACACCGCACGTGACGACGGCGACCACCACCCCCACGAAGGCGACCGTCCACAGCCGGCTCTGGACGCCGAGCCCCAGATGGTAGTCGACGACGAGGGGGTAGACGAAGAGCGACAGCAGGCTCCCCGCATTCGATGCAACATACAAGTAATAGGGATCGCGGGCGTCTTTCTGGCGGGTCCGCGCGTACCAGTTCTGCAGGAGCGGAGCGGTGGCGGAGAGCGCCGCGAAGGGCGCGCCGACCGACAGCGTGAAGAGTGCGAAGAGCCAGGCGATCGGGAGGTCTTCGCGCGGCGGCCCCGCAGCGCGTGATACCGCGATGGGCAGGGCCGCCATCGCGGAGGCGAGAACGCCCCCGTGCACTACCACTTGCGCGACGAGCGAGCGCAAGCGCGCCAGGCTGTGCGCGTACGCATACCCGGCGAGCAGCGCCGTCTGGAAGAACACGAGCGCAACGGTCCAGACCGCGGGCGCCCCTCCCAGGAGAGGGAGCGCCATCTTTGCGAAGAGCGGCTGGACGGCGAAGAGGAGAAACGCGGATGAAAATACGCTGCCCACGAAGACCACGGTGACGGCTCGATGTGTGGATGCGTTCGGAGGAGGCAACGTCGGACCCGTGCTGCGATGTGTGGTGCGCTACGTCCCCACAGTGCCACGGGCGGCTGGAGACCGCTACGACGATTCCGAGCGAACGCGGTTCAGCGCGCGGGCGTCGCGCGCACCATGGGGACGAACGCCTTCACGAAGGCCTCGTCGCTGCTCGGCTGCTGCGCGGTGACCAGCTCGCGATCGACCACCACGTGGCTCGCCCACATGGGTGCAGTATCCACCTTTCCACCGGCGACGCCGAGGGCGGCGTCGGGGTAGAAGCGCACCTTGCCGCCGAGGAACGCCTGGCTGCCGCCCTCTTCCACCGTCTGCTCCTCGGCGGTGCTGAACACCGTCATGCGGTAGCCGGCGTAGGGCCAGCCGCGTCGCAGCTCCGCGGTCCGCGCTTCGTCGTGGGCCGCGATGGCGTCGCCCAGCTCCTTGGGGTTGCCTGCGGCGGCGAGGAGCGCAACCGGACCGTGACAGAGGAGGCCGGTGGGGCGCTGGTGGTCGTGGAACCAGCGGAGGGTCTTGCCCACCGCCGGCTCCGTCGCGAGATCGCCCATGGGCGCATGCCCGCCCGGCACGAACACGCCGCGGTATCCGTCGAGCCCGCCCGCCACGACGTCGCCGAGCCGCCGCGGATGGGCGAGCTCCGGCAGGCTCGCCTGCAAGGCCTTCATGCGCTGGTGGAGCGCGCGGTCGCCGTGGAAGTACGCGACGTCGTCGGAGTGGACGTCCATCACCGACGGCGTTCCTTCGGGGCTGGCGAACACCAGGCGAAGACCGGCCTTCTGCATGGCGTCCACCGGGACCATCAGCTCGTTGAGGAAGTAGCCGGTCGCGAGCGTCTTGCCTCCTTGCAGGTCGATGGCGTTGCGGCTCGAGAGGATCACCAGCACCGCCGGTACGTCGGCTTCCGCTTTCACCGCAGCACCCGAGGGCGTAGCCGACCCGGTTTGCGTGCCGGCATTGCAGGCCAGGAGCAGAGCCAGCGCGAGCGCCTGCGCCTTCACGGGCGCACCTCGGCCGCGACGGACGCGCTCTTGGGGGCCTTCAGGAGCTTCACCACCGCTGCGCCCACCGCCGCCGCCGAGGCCGGATTCTGCCCGGTCACCAGGCGCTCCGAGACCACCACCTGGTTCTGCCAGTTGGGCGCCGGACGGTGTATGGCGCCGCGCTCGGAGAGACGGTCGGCGAGCAGGAACGGCACCACCTCGGCGAGGCCCACCGCGCGTTCCTCCTCGTTGGTGAAGGCCGCCACCTCCTTGCCCGCCACCAGGTGGGCGCCCGAGCCCAAGCGAACGTTCACCAGGGCCGTCGGCCCGTGGCAAACCGCGGAGACGACGCCGCCCTGCTCGTAGATGCGGGCGGCGACGGTGGCGAGCGTGGCCTCGTCGGGGAAGTCCCACATGGTGCCGTGCCCGCCGGCGTAGAAGATGGCGGCATAGCGCGCGGGGTCGACGTCGCCCGGGGCAGCGCTCGCGTGGATACGCGCCATGGTGGCGGCGTCGTCGAGCAGGCGTGCGTTCACCGGGTCCTTGCGGTCGACGCCGTCGAGCGGTACCTCGCCACCGCGCACCGACACGAAGTCGACGTCGAAGCCGGCATCGGTGAACGCGGCCCAGGGATGGGCGATCTCGGCGACGTAGGCGCCGGTGGGCTTGCCGGTGCTACCGAGGGTGGCGTGGCTGGTGAGGGCGATGAGAATACGGGGCTTCATGAGGGTCTTCCTTCTTCTCCGAGGGCGTCTCGGTGAAGGGAATGTGCACCGCGCCGAGCCCGCCCGGTAGCCCATCAGGTGACGTAACAGTTGTTCTCTGATGTAATGAATCCCATGAACGGCGACGAGAGCACGGCCCACCTGGGGCTCGAGAGCACCCTCCCCAACCTGCTCTCGTTCTGTCGGACCTTCGAGCGCGGTAGCTTCACCCGGGCCGCCAAGGCCCTGCGGGTCACCCCCGCCGCGGTGAGCCGCTCGGTGGCGCGGCTGGAGCGAGCCCTCGGCGCGACGTTGTTCCGACGCACCACGCGCGAGCTGCGCCCCACCGCCAAGGGTCGGGCCTACTACGAGAAGTGCGCGGCGGCGCTACGCCTCCTGGCCACCGGCGAGCAAGAGCTCCTGGACGCGGAGGACGGCCCGGCGCCCCACGGGCTCGTGCGAATCAGCGTGCCCACCACCTACGGCCTGCGGAGGCTCTTGCCGCAGATGGGCGGCTTCCGAGAGCGCTATCCCGGCATCGAGCTGGAGCTCCACGTGTCGAACCAGAACATCGACTTCGTGCGCGAGGGCTTCGATCTGGCGGTGCGCATGGGCGTCATCGGCGACGCGGGGATGGTCGCGCGCAACCTCGGCGACTTTCCCCAGGGGGTCTTCGCGAGCCCGGACTACCTCGCGCGGCGAGGCACCCCGCGTAGCATCGAAGCCTTCGCGGACCACGATTGCATCGCCTTCGTCATGCCCAGCACCGGCCGCGTACTGCCCTGGTTGTTCGCGTCGCCGAACCGCGAGCTCCTGCCCGGCTCGCAGGTGCGCTGCGCGGAGGATCCACACGGCGGCATCGCCCTCTGCAAGGCAGGCCTCGGTCTCTTTCAGACGTATCGGTTCCTGGTGGAAGAGGAGGTGACCCGCGGCGAGCTCGTGGAGGTGCTCCGGGGGCGCAGCGGCCGCACCCGACGCTTCTCGCTGCTGTATCCGAAAGACGGCCTGCGTTCGCGGGCCGTGCGGGCAGTCACCGATTTCATCCTCGAGCGCCGGTAGCCGAAGCGCCGAGGGTGACCTACGATGCTACCCATGCGATTGCCGGTGGCCCTTGCTCTGCTGACCACGCTCGGTGCGTGCGCGAAGCCGCAGGCGGAACCGCCCGTCGGCGCAGACGCCCGCGAGCACGAAGCGCGCGTCGTGCAGGTGGACCCGCCGGCAGCGGCACCGACCAGCGACGCCGGCGACACGGGCGACGCCCACCCCTTCGTCGTTGTCTCGAGCACGGGCGACGGTGGCCCCCGGTGCGACATTCGGGTCCTTTCGCTCTCGAGCGCCGAGGTCTTCCGCGGCGTGCCGCGCTCGGCCCAGCGCGACGACGCCATGTCGAAGCTCGCGCCGGCCACTCGCCAGCGCTGGAGATCGCTGGACCACGGCATCTCGTACCTCCGGTGCAGCTATCGCGTCGAGATGAATGATGCACAGTACACGTACGACCACGTGGCGCATCAGGGCTTCGCCAGCGACCCCAAGCTCGACACCGGACGCTGCGGCGAGGTGGCCACCGCCCGCGACGCAGCCGACAGCGTTCGCCGCGCCACCAAGGACTGCAGCGATCCCCACGCCGGGGCCTACTGGGGCTTCGATTTACGCCCCTGAATCGCCGCGGCACGTTCCTGCGCGGTAGGGGGTGTCCCTAGTTTCGGCTCCGCGTCGGCAAAACGCCGTCTTTTTCGCGCCTTCTGCGTTGTTCGTCGTCGACGTAGCAGAAGTACGGCTCCTCCTCTCGCCTTGAAGGCACGAGAAAACTCGACGTTTCGCCTCGGTCCGGAGAACTAGGGACACCCCCTTGTCCTCGGCTCGAGCATCGTATGCTCACCGTCGCGCAGGAGGCGCAGGCCCGTGATTCCCAAGAAGCTGGTGGCCGTGACCACCCTGAAGTCGCTACCCGAAGGTAAGGCCACGCTGGTCAAGCAAGGCAAGCGGCGGCTCGCCTGCGTGCGCTCCAAGGGCGCGGTGCACGTGCTGGAGGACGCGTGCCCCCACGAAGGTCATCCGCTCTCGATGGGCCTCGTCCGCGACGGCGTCCTCACCTGCCCCTGGCACAACTGGAAGTTCGAGCTCGACACCGGCCGCTGCGTGTTCGGGGGTGAGTCGGCGCGGCGCATCGATGCCGAGGTGCACGACGGAGAGGTCTTCGTGGCGGAGGCCACCGACGATGTGCGCGATCGCGACCGCATCGAGGCCGACATGCAGCGAGCGCTCCACGAGCGCCGCGTGGACGGCGCTACCCGAGAAGGCCTGAGGCTCGCCCTCCACGACGAGGACGCGCCCTTCGCGCTACTCCTCGACGTGGCGCTGACGGTGGCACCCTACGGGCTCGGAGAGCCGGCCTGCGCCGTGGGCGCCGCGCGGCGCTTGATGCGCGCGGGCGTGATCACGGGCGCCGAGGCGATCGCGGCAACGGCCGAAGCAATCTGCCGCGCGCCCATGGGGGCGCCCATGCCGGAGGGGGGCCCTTCCGCTTTCGGAGCCGATCGAGACGCGCTGCTGGAGGCGCTCCTCGAAGAGCGACGCAGCGAGGCAATCGCGAGGGCCATCGCCGACGAGCGCCCATTCGAGGAGCTGGCAGCGAGCACGTTCTACCCCTTCGCGTCGCTCAAGCTCTTCGATGGGGGCCTGGCCGTGGTGCGCATCGCCATGGCCGCAGATCTGGCGCGGTCATTTCCAGGGCACGCGGCAGCGTTGCGCGGCGCCACCGCTCGCATGCTGGGGTGGGCGGTGGCGCGCTCCGACCTCCCGAGCTGGCGCGCCACGCGTGGCGGCATCGCCGATGCGCTACGTAGCACCAGCTCCGGTGAGACCCACGAGATACAGGGAACCTACACGGACCATCTCCTCCTTTCGGAACGCAAGGCGGTGGCGGCTACGCTGGCGCGGCTCCGCGCCGGGGTCGCCGCGAAGACCCTGCTCCACCAGGCAGCAGAGGCGGCGGCGCACAGGCTCGCGCACTACGACGCGCGGTGGTCGATCCGCGGGGGCTCCACCGTGACCGTGGCCGAGCCCGTGGTGGGGCTGCTCTTCGCACGGGCAGCGCAAGCGCTGGAGCTAACCGCCGATGCGAGATTCGGCGCGCCACT
>JABFRG010001179.1 GCA_013141295.1 Polyangiaceae bacterium | reverse complement strand
AGCCCACACCGCGAGCAAGGTGATCTTCACGGTCGCCCGCTCTCTCTCGAGGACTTCTCCGTGGGCCGGTTCGCGCTCTTCAGCACGACGCGGAACTCCGAGCCTCGACCCACCTCGGTGGCGAGCTTGATCTTCCCGTGGTGCAGCGCCACCAGGCGCCGCGAGATGGCGAGCCCCAGGCCGGTGCCGCGGCGCAGGCCGCGCTCGTGCTTCGACTGTTTGTATTCGTCGAAGATGAGCGCGCGCTCCTCGGGACGAATGCCGGGGCCGGTGTCGAGCACGCTCACGGTGGCCTCGTAGCCCTCTTCCCACACGCGAACGCGGACCTCGCCGGCCTTGGTGAACTTGATGGCGTTGCCCACCAGGTTGGAGACGATCTGCCGGAGCCGCTTGGCATCGCCACGCACCATTACCGGCCCGTCGCTGGAGAGCGAGAGCGTCAAGGGGCGTCCCTGCACCAGCACCAGCGACTCGCGCACCACCTCGGCCGCCACCTGCGCAAGGTCCACCGGCGCCAGCACGAGCTTCAGCTGGCCGCCCTCGAGCGCGGAGAACTCCAGGATGTCGTGGATGAGCCCGGAGAGGTGCTGGCCGGACTCACGAATCTGCTCCACGTCCTCGCGTGCGTCGTCGGAGAGAGGGCCGTCGACCTCGTCCGAGAGCACGTCGGCAAAGCCCAGGATGGCGTGGAGTGGGCTCCGGAGCTCGTGGCTCACCGCGGCCAGGAACTCGGCGCGGTCCTTGTCTTGCTCCAGCGCGCGCGTGAGGTCGGCCCGGTGCCGTTGCTCGGCTGCTTCGAAGCGGCCCCGCAGGTCGTTGAACGCCAGCGTGAGCACGCCCACTTCGTCCATGGTGCGCGCGGGAATCGGCTCGCCGGCTGGCTCGGTGGCCACGCGGGTCATGTCGCGAATGCGCTTGGTCACGAAGGCCACGTCACGGAGCGCGTCGAAGGCCACCGAATAACTGGCGGTGCCGGCCACGAAGATGAGGAGGAACGTGAGCGCCACCAGCGACACGGCGAGCGTCGACGCGCTGTCGGGCCGGCTCGGCGCGCGCACGAAGGCCACCAGGATCTCCCGCTTGCCGCTCTTGGTGCCGAAGGCCTCGGTGTGGAAGAACGTGCGGCCGAGGCTGGTCTCCACCTCACCCTCGCGCCGGGCCAGCACGTCCTGCAAGCGCTCACGGGGCGGCGTCTGGTGCGTGAGGTCGAGGAGGACGCGCGCGTCGTCGTCGAGCACCACCATCTCGGTGCCTTCGGCGCGTCGGGCCACGGCCCGGGCGATCTCCGGATGGTTCTCTTCGGCGGCCTCGGCGAGGCGCGCCGCGAGGGTGTTGGAGAGGAGCTTGGCCCGGAGCTGCGCCTGGGCGTCGCTGGTGCGTGACAGATGCGTGAGCCCCACGCTGCCCACCGCCGCGGCCACCAGCAGCGCGAGCGCCACCACGACCACCAGCGGGATCGGCAGAAACGGCCATGCGCGGCGGACGGATGCCACGCTCTTCGAGTATCACGTGCGGCCCGCTAACGCACCGCGCCCAAGGCTCGGCAACGCTCGCGCTTGCCCCGTCTCGCCACACGCCCGGCACATCTGTGCCATCGCGCCTCGTCGCGAACGTGAAAGCCCCTTCACACAGCGCGTTTTGTTGCGCGCCGTGTCATCGTTTTTCGTCCCCTCGATCGCGATTGGGTCTTTACGAACGGCCGTCGGCCAACCATAACCTTTGAACAGCAACGATCGTCTGCGCGACCAACCCGTCCATGTTCCCCCGCTCCTCCGCCCATCACAACCCGCAGTACACGGAAGAGCGTCCGCCCGCGGAGGACGAGCGACCGAGTGGCATTCGTCCGATCTCGCGGGAGCCCCACGACATCCCGGTGGCGCCGCCCTCGCGAACCCGCTCGCCGGCTTCGCAACGTCACCTCGGTGGCGACGAGAGCCCCCACGGGCACGTGACGTTGGTGGTCTACGGATGGACGAACGCGCAACCGGGCGTGCTCTCGTGGGTGTTTCCGAGCTACCGCGCCGCGCTGCGGGGCGCTCGCGCGCTTCGCAACGCCGAGAAGTGGGCGGTCGTGGCGGGCGCCGAGTCCGATCTCGAGCTCGCGCGCCTTCGCGGCGAAGTGCTCCTCGAAGAAACCGGCTGAACGCCGCGGAAAATCCGAGGTCCGATGGATGCGTCGGGGGCGTTTACGCGGCCCTAGCTCCGCGGTAGGCTTCCCCGAGGAGGCTCGAGATGACCGAAGAATCCAAGAGCGGAACGCGCTGGGCCATTTCCGGCATGGGCGCCTTGTTCGCCGGCCGCAAGGTCGCTGCGCTCGGCATGTTTGCGAAGGGCCTCATGGCGCTCGAAGAGCACTGGCGGCAGAAGCACCCGGACTTCGACGGCGGCTTCGCGGAGCGCTGGGACGAGGCCACCAAGTTCTACGACGCGACCCACCAGAACAAGGTCAACCGCTGGCTCCACATCACCGGCATCCCGCTCATCGTCGCGGGCGCCGCTGGGCTCCTCACCCTCAAGCCCTACCGTCCGGCCTGGTCCGTGGCAGCCGGGTCCTTCGCCGTGGGCTGGGGCCTCAACATCGCCGGGCACCTCATCTTCGAGAAGAACGCCCCGGCCTTCAAGGACGACCCCCTCTCCTTCGTGGCCGGCCCCATGTGGGACATCCAGCAGCTTTTCCAGAAGAAGAAGCCCGCCAAGAAGGCCGACGAGACCCTCGCCAACGGCGCCCCCGCCCACGAAGCCGCGGTTTCCTGACGGTCGCCACCGCTCCCGCCCGGCCAGGGCACTGGCGACCTCTTCACCCCTCCCGCTTGCGGGAGGGGCAGGGGGAGGCAACGTCGCCGGCACTTCGAAGGGTCACGCACTTCACGCGTTGACACCGGGAACCGACCGGGCTATTCCTCGCATCCCCCGCAGGCGCGTAGCTCAGTGGTAGAGCACTACCTTGACACGGTAGGGGTCGTTGGTTCAACCCCAATCGCGCCTACAGAAATCAGCAAGAGTCAAGCGGGTTGAGAGGTTTTTCTCTCAACCCGCTTCTTTTGCGCACTGTTCATCGGGCTTTGAGGAACCGGGGGTGAACGTGACGAAGGTCGACGAGGCTCCGAAGCATATCGGGGACGAGTGCTGGATGTTCCGAGAGCCGTTTGCGCGGATATGCAGCGGCGGCAGAGGGCTATCCGGGTGCGGACGGGTGTTCTGCGCGCTCGCCGAGAGGCTTACGAGTGTGCGCAGCGCCCAGCGCGCTGGGCGAGGCGGACTCGGGGTGGGACGCTCCCGCACTCGTGGCCCTCAGCCCTCGTGCGATTTCTACGTTGGATACGGCGACGAGTCCGCTCGGCTGCGGCGCCGTCGGCTGCGAGCATGGCGCCGCAATCGCCGCTACAAAACACCACTATGCCGCCACTGCGCCACGCAAGGACGAGCGTTGCAGCATATGAGCTTTAGGCGACAACTAGCTTGACACTCACCGCTTTGGACCGAGCCAGGACTCGCGTGAGCTTCGGCTTCCCTCGAAGGCGGCGAGGTTTCATGCGCTCGTCCAGAGGTCCCTACAACTCATCCCGCCACGAGGAGCCTGATGACTGAGACGTCCTATTTCAGCGGTTTCGTTGACGCGCTGGACCCCGTCGAGGCTGAGGCTCCAGCCCCGCGGCTGGCGGACCCCGGTGCCGAGCGACTCCCGTTTGACCTCCTTGACGACCGTAGGTTTGAGGTCTTGGCCTACCGGCTCAAATGCGCCGAGTTTGGGACGGACGCCCGCCCGACCTTGATGCAGGGCGTGAAGGACCGGGGGCGCGACGTCATCGTTTACAGCTCCAAAGGCAAGGTCGTCCAGATCGTCCAGTGCAAGCGACTGCTCACCCGCATGACGGCGCCAGCGGTCCGTCAAGAGC
Organism: Polyangiaceae bacterium; assembly: GCA_013141295.1. Lineage (GTDB taxonomy): Bacteria > Myxococcota_A > Polyangia > Polyangiales > Polyangiaceae > JABFRG01. The sequence goes on along the minus strand of JABFRG010001179.1, from coordinate 7,364 downwards.
TGCTCAAGGTGGCCCTTCACGCGTTCCTCCAGCCGGACATCCTCGGGGAGGGGCCGGTCTCGTATGAGCTCTGGTGCCCCGGCGGACTGACCGAGCCGGCGGCCGAGGTCTTCAGTCGATGGCCAACGCTGTGGACGGAGGCCTCCCTCAAGTCCGACGCCGAGGAAGTGATCGGCGAGTACGCCGGGTTCAAGTCGGTGGTGTGGGCGGACGCCAAGGACTTCGTTACCACCCCTTTTCGGGACGTCATTCGCCCTGTTCAGCGGCACGGCGTGGACTTGGCGATCAAGGTTCGCGCGTGCCCCGACATCTACGCGGCGTTCTTCCAGACGAACGTAGTCGTCGGGCTTGGCGAGGCGGAAGCGGCCTTCCGCAAGATCATGGCCGAGATGACGCAGATGACCGACAACGACGCGAAGCACCTTGTTGATCGTGTCGCGTCATTTCGGTCGGACCAGCGTTTGATGATGCTGTCCGCGTTCGTGTTGGGGCTGTCCCCGCAGCTCGTAGGCCGCTTCGAGCCGCACGAGTTCGAGGAGTTCGTCACGCACGCGATCCAGGCAACCACCGGGATCATGAAGACCGTCACAGCCGCCTGTACGCGGCTCGCCGCGGAGGCGGCGAAGGACTTTCGTGAGTCTGCGCGACCGACCAACAGCGCCATCACCCACTTCTTTTCTCAGACGTTGACGACGAGCATGCTCGCCCGCATGACGGCGATGATGCCGGCCGGGAAGAAGATGCAGCCCAAGCTCGCGGAGTGGGCACAACTACCGTTCTCCGAGCGGCTCGGATGGAATACCCGCGAGATGTGGGACTCCTACCAGCGCTGTCTCGCCGGCTATGATCCGAAGAAGCATCGTCCCGGATCGGATCCAGAGTTTCGTTTCCGCATCGCGAAGAAGGCCCTCGACGGGGCCACGACGTTCGAGCAGTTCGAAAAAAACCTCAAGATGGCGAAGGAGAAGCATGGACCCGAGCTTGAGAAGCGGCACGATGCGTACATGGCGCTGGTCCCGGAACAGATCCTCGTGGTCACCGATACGCTCACCGCGCTCGACAGCAAGGCGCTGATGGACCGCATGGTCGAGACGATGGGCGTCCTCGAGGTGATGCGGAAGGGAGGCTCGGTCCGAAATGAATAACGAGAAGCTGTTGGACCTACTCCGAAGCGCCATCTGCTCGACGCTTCACCGCGGTGTTAAGGCGCAGAACCTCCCGAAGACCTGCACAACCTTGGGACTTGAGCCAGGCACAGAAGCGGACGCGTTCAGCAGCAAGATGAAGTACGTCAAGACCCGCCTTCCTGACGATCCGCAGCAGCTCGTCGACCTTGGAAAGCGGGTCCTCGGTCGGTTTGCATCGCATGAGCTTCAAGAAGCCCTATGGCGGCTCGACGAGGAAGGGCGTCAGCGCGTCTCGGATCTCACCCGACGCCAGGTTCTCGATGGTGTGATGCTGCTCGGCCCTCTGAGCGGTCGTCTTGAACTCGTTCAGTTTCTCAAACGTGTCTGGCCGCTCGACAGCATGCCCTCGACCGATCCGCGATTTGGAACGGCGGCCGCTGACATCTTCCAGCACGTCGTGAACAACGACGACTGGACGGTGGAGTACCTGATGGACCATTTGGAGGTCACGCAGTGCTCCGAGAAGAGGTTCATACACTTTCTGGAGGAGGTCGTTCACCCCAACGTGAGGCAAGACGAGGAGCAGAAGCGCTACGTCGATGCCATCAATCAGCATCTCTTGCGTGACGGACTAGAGCTTCGCGCTACCGAGCAGGTATCGGGCTACCCCGTGTACCGGGTCGTAGACGCAAAACGCGGTGTCAGCGGTACGGCGAAGAACCTCATCTTCGCCTCCACGGGGCCGAAACCGGAAATCATCCTCGCCGACGCGATCAACAACGACATCCAGATCACGAAGAACGCCGAGCACTGCCTCGTCTTCGACCGCCTTGTGCCGGGCTCCGGCCTCTTCTGGTTGGACCTCGTGTCATGGTGGTCGGACCTGACCGGAGCCGACCCCTCTCAGGTCGAGACGGGTCGAGCGCTCTACAAGCGTCTCGTCGCTTCGCTTGGGTCCTCCCCACCCGAGCAGCTCCTCTTCTCGACGTACTTCGAGGTCTACAAGGACGTGCTGCCTCAAGCCCCGGCGCTCATCCCGCAGGTTTACCTCCACTTCGACCCACTGACTACGCGTCAACGCCAGGCGCCCGTTCTGCCCAGACAGCGGATGGACTTCCTGTTGCTCCTTTCGTCCTACGAACGCGTCGTCATCGAGGTGGACGGGAAGCAGCACTACGCAAACGGTGACCACGCAAGCCCGCAGCGGTACGCGGAGATGGTTTCAGCCGATCGCCAGCTTCGGCTCGATGGCTACGAGGTCTATCGCTTCGGCGGGGCCGAGTTGATGGGGGCGGGAGGGAAGACGATCGTGAAGGAGTTCTTCGCTCGGTTGTTCAAGAGGCACCGCGTGGTCGTGGAGCCGACTAGCAGCGGGTGACCCGATACCGGGCTTGGGAAGTTCAAGGAGGCGCCGGACACCTTGACGAAGGCCATCGCGTACCTGACGAAGCACGGCAGGGTCTGACGGCGGCCTGCCGTTCTGGATCCGCCCCTCGAGCAGCGCGGCTATGAATTCGTCCGATGCCATCCCCCACTCCGACTTGACGCGTTACAAAACGTCGGTATATTTTTATATGTGCAGACGAATCGCTCCACCCTCCGCCGCTCTCTTCCTCGCGGGACCTTCCGTTCCCGTGACGCAGGGATCTCACGGGTCGCCCTGGCTCGGCTTGCCAAGGCGGGCGACCTCGAACGGGTCGGGCGTGGGCTCTACGCACTGCCCAAGGCGAAGGTCACCGAGCACCACACCCTCGTCGAGGCCGCCGTCCGCGTGCCCCGCGGCGTAGTGTGCCTGCTCTCGGCGCTCAGCTTCCATAAGCTGACGACGCAGAGCCCGCACGAGGTCTGGATGGCCATCGGCGTGAAGGCGCGCAAGCCCGTGACCGACTGGCCGCCAATACGCATCGTTCGGTTCTCGGGGACCGCGCTCACCTTCGGTGTCGAGAAGCATGTCATCGAGAGCGTGGAGGTTCGCATCACGTCGCGCGAGAAGACCGTGGCCGACTGTTTCAAGTACCGGAACAAGGTCGGGCTCGACGTGGCGGTCGAAGCCCTACGCGACTACCTCCGCTCCAGACGCCGATCCGTGGACGCCCTCATGGAGGCGGCCGAAGCGAGCCGGGTGAAGAACGTCATCCGCCCCTACCTCGAAGCGCTCGCATGAAGAGGCCTCCGACGAACATCGCTGCGTCGGTCCGTGACCGGCTCCTCAAGCTCGCCAAGGCCAACGGCGAGGACTTCACCTACGTCCTCACGCGCTACGCGCTGGAGCGCCTGCTCGTCCGGCTGGCCGCGTCGAAGCACAAGAACACGTTCGTCCTCAAGGGGGCGATGCTGTTCCGCGTCTGGTCCCCAAACCTCCATCGTCCAACCAAGGACCTCGACCTCCTCGGCACGGGCGCGCCCGAACCGGATCGGCTCGCTCGTCTCTTCGCCGAGATCGCCGTGGTGGCGGTCGAGGATGACGGCATCACCTTCGATCCCAAGAGCGCGAAGGCGGCTCGCATCAAGGAAGACGCCGAGTACGAGGGCGTCCGGGTTAACCTCACCGCGCACGTCGGTTCCGCGCGGCTCGAGCTCCAGATCGACATCGGCTTCGGAGACGCCGTGACGCCCGGCACCAACGAGGTCGACTTCCCGACGCTGCTCCCCATGTCCGCGCCGAGGCTGCATGCATACCCCAGGGAGACGGTCGTTGCGGAAAAGCTCCAGGCGATGGTCCACCTCGGCATCGCCAACAGCCGGATGAAGGACTTCTTCGACGTGTGGTTCCTCGCGATCAACTTCGAGTTCGCGGGCCCCGTGCTCGCCCGAGCCATCCAGGCCACGTTCGAGCGTCGGAAGACAGACCTGCCGAAGATGGCGCCCCTCGCGCTCACCAAGGGCTTCTCTGAGGACGACGCCAAGATGAAGCAGTGGAAGGCGTTCCTGTCGAAGACGACACTCCTGCCGCCGAGAACGGCGCTCGATGAGGTCGTCACCCTCATCGCTCCCTTCGTCTTGCCGCCGCTCGACGCCGCCCGTGATGGGCATGCTTTCGAGGTCACGTGGAAGCCCAAAGGACCGTGGGAATGAAGCCAGCGGTACTCATCGAAATGAGTACCGCTGGGGCGTAGGGGGAGGAGCGTCCGGGTCGCGCTTACAAAAAGCACTGTGACGGCAACGAGCTGACCTCTTCGGAGGTCAGCCCGTTTTGCCGTGTCTCTTCGGCAGCGTCCGACTTCAGGGCACGTGGATGAAGCCCGTGGTCGTCCCGTTGTGGCAGGCGTTGCAATCGCCGCTCGTGATCTGGCCCACCATGAGCTTGGTGGTGGTGCCATCGCGCGCGCCGGTGAGGGCAGGGTAGGTGAACGCGCCGGTGCGCAGGTAGAAGTTGCCGTCGGCGTCGCTGTTCACCACGCTGGCGGTGCCGGCGCCGTCGCGCATGCGAATCTCGACGTTGGCGGCGGGCATGGTGCCGGCGAGGTCCTTGTACACGGTGCCGCCGAACTTGAACGTGGGCGCATTGCCGCCGGCCTTGTGGCAGCCGAGGCACGCCTGCTTGGCCGGGTTCGTCTGCGGGGTATTGCCCGCGAAGGAGTGGGCGCCCTTGCGCGCACTGGCGCCAGCGACGTTGTTGTACGCGGCTGCGCCGGTGAAGGCATTGGTGCCCCCGCTCGCGTCGTTGCCGGTGCCCGCGTCGTCGGTGCCGCCGCCTCCGTCGGTGCCGCTACTTCCACCATCTGTATTCTGCACGCTCCCGTCGGCGGTGTTTTCCTCACCCGGGGTGGGGCCGCCCTTGGTCGTGAGCGAATCCTGCTGAGCACTGCCGCACGCGAAGAGACACGGAAGCAACCAAGAGATGGTCTTCATGCGCAATCCTCCAGAGGTGGGCCGGCGCGGGCCGGCATCGAAGGCTGCGGGCGATTGCCACGCGCCTCGTCGGCACCGCAGAGGCAGCGCGACGGACTTACTGGAGAGCTGTACCCCCGAAACGCGACGAGCAGGCAGCGCGCGCAAACATTTCGTTACGAAACGATAATCACAGCGTAATCAGGGCGCTGCGATGCGACCCGGCGCCTTGTTCGTGCCGCCCTCGGTGTGGCAGGTGTTGCAGTCGCCGTCGCCGCCTGCGAGGTTGAGCTCGGTGGCCATGGCCCGCTTCTTCGAGCCGTCGGCGGACTCGACCCGCACGTGCACCGGCTTGGCGAAGGAGGTCTGGCTCACGAAGTTGCCGTTTTCCCGGGTGCTCACGGGAATCTTCGTCTCTTTGCCGGCGCCGTCGGTCACCACGACGACCACACTGCCATCGGTGACGCCCACGCAGTCGTTGGGCTCGTGGCCGGTGGGGTAAATGGTGCCCGCGAGCGCAAAGGTCTTCTTCCGCTCCTTCTTGTGGCAGGCATTGCAGGCCTCGCCTGGGCGCATGTTGTTGTTTTCCTTGCCGGTGTACGTCCTGCCGCTGGTGCACACCGAGCCGCCTGCGAAGACGTTGGTGCCGCCGCCGCAATCGCCGCCGGGCATGCCCGCCTTGATCCAGGCATCGAGCTTGGCCACGTCGGCGGCCGACGCCACGCCGGTGGGGGGCATGGGGTTCTTGGCGTCTTGCATGCGGGCGAGCGACACCTGCGCCACCGTCTTCGACGGATCGCTCGCCGACCGCGCCATGAGCTGCGCGCGGGTCATGAGCGAGTTCGATGCGCCGCCGGTGGGCGGGCTCGAGTGACAGGTCTGGCAGCTCGAGAGCACGTCGGCCACGCCGCTGGCGCAATCGAAGCTGCCTTCCACGCTGGTGGTGCCCGGCGCCGCGGCGAGCGGCGCGTACGGATCGTCGAGCTGCGGACCGGTGTAGCAGGCTGCCACCAGCGCAGCACAACCGAGCGAAGCGACGAGAACCAAGCGCACGGGAATCTTCATCGGTGGTTCAGTACCGGCTCGTCGCCTGGAGCAGGCTACGGCAGCATGATGCGGCCCGGGGCGCCGGAGCTGCCGTTGGCGGTGTGGCAGGTGTTGCAGTCGCCCACCGAGGTCTTGCTTGCCATGGCGCGCTCCTTGGTGCCCACCACGACCTTCACCGAGTAGGGGAGCTTGACGCCCGTGCTGCTGGCGATGAAGTTGCCGCCGCTCGACACGCTCATCTGGTACGTCTTGCTGTCGGCGCCGGTGATGACGACCTTCGCGCCGGTGGTGGTCCCGTTCGCGCCCCGGCAGTTGTTGGGCTCGTGCGCGGTGGGGTACACGGTGCCGGCGAAGAGGCCGCTGCCGTGGCAGCTTCCGCAGGCCCGACCCGGGGCCATGTTGGTGCCTTCGCTGGGCGGGCTCGTGTTGCCGCTCGTGCACACCAGCGCCGTATTGTAGGGGTTCGCCGCCGCGTCCGGCGCGCCGCCATCGGCACTGCCGCAGGTGCCCTTGGGGAGGCCCGCGGTGATCCAGTTCTGGAACGCGGCGATGTCGGCCGCGCTGGCGCCGCCACCGGTGGGCATGGTGCCGGCCTGCATGCGCGTCACCGAGACCTCCACCATCTTCTTGGCGGGGTTGCTCTTGGAGGGCGCCACCAGGTCGGCGTAGCTCTGCATCGGGAGCGACGAGCCGGAGAGGTGGCAGCTCGCGCTGCACTTCGCGTTGAGCACCGCCTGCACGTCGCACGGCATGCCGGTGGCTGCCGCGTTGCCGCTGCTCGAGCCCCCGGAGCTGCTGCCGCCGGAGGACGAGCCCACTTCGCCGGAGCTCTCGCCGGTGCCACCGGACGAGCCGGCGGTGCCGCTGGCGCCGGAGCTGCCCGGGGTCCAGTCGTCGCCGTTGAATGTGCCGTTCGAGGCGCAGCCTGCCGCTACCGCAACGAGCAAGCCGAGCCCGAGGGCGACCTTGGACATACCGGGGCGAAGCAGATTGCGTGAAGTGTGCATGGGGATGGTCCTTCGTTTCGTCGGGCTCTGCGGCAGAGCTCGAAATCAACTTCGTGGGCGGACGCCCGTTGCCGTTGGGCGAACGCCTGTTGCCGTTGGGCGAACGTGTTGTACCTTCCTCATTCGAAATCAGGCAGCGGCGCTCGCTTTCGCGTATGGCTGACAGAATCGCGTCTGAACGGAACGAATTCGCGACGATATGCTTCCTTTAGCCCTCACCGTGGTGGTCGCGCTGGGCCGCGACGCCGACGCCGCCACCAAGACCACCTTGCAAGGCGCCATGTCGCGCGCGGTCGACAAGGGTGTGGTGCTCCAGACGGTGACGCTGCCGAGCCTGCGCGACGACGAGCTC
>JABFRG010000844.1 GCA_013141295.1 Polyangiaceae bacterium | reverse complement strand
ACGTGGCTGCTCGAAAGAAGCCCACGATCGTCCGAGAGCTCGCGCCGGAGTGGCTCGACTGGGTCGTCGAGAACCTCCTGGCCGGAGCGTCGCCGCCCGACGTGCGACGTACGCTCGAAGGCAACGGCGTGCCCCCAGCCCGGGCGCGCGCCGCAGTGGCGGACCTGACCCGGCCCACGGTGCTCCGTACGCTGCGCCGGGCTCGCCAGACGCGCATGCAGTATGCAACCATCGCCCGCCTCGGCGCGGCCCTGCGCCACGCCGCGCCGAAGGCCGTCGAGCGGGTGGACGACGTTCAAGCCGACGCGTTCTTCTCCCGCTACTTCGCGGGAAACACGCCGGTGGTGATCACCGGGCGGGTGCGCCGCTGGCGAGCCATGGGACTCTGGTCACCCGCTTACCTTCGCCGGGAGCTCGGGCGGGTGCGGGTGCGCTACGTCGAGGGTCGCGAACGCGAAGTGGACTTCGACATGAAGACGCCTCAGCTCACGAAGACCACCACCCTCGGCGCTTATGCCACCAAGGTGGAGCGCGCGCGGCCCGGCAACGATCTCTATCTCGTGGCCCAGAACCGCAACATGGATCTCCCCGCCATGCAGCCCCTGTGGGACGACGTGGAGGTGCCGGTGGACCTGGTGGACCCGTCGCGCGCGAAGGGCGCGGTGGCGTTCTGGTTCGGCCCCGGCGGCACCGTCACCCCGCTCCACCACGACACCTGCAACATCCTGTTCTGCCAGGTCTACGGGCAAAAGCGCTTGGTCCTCGTTCCTCCCCAGGAGACCTTCTTGCTTCGCGGCGCACGATCGATGTACGCGGCGCTCGACCCGGAGAACCCCGATCTGCAGCGCTTTCCCGAGTGGAGCACGGCTTCGGTCTTCGAGGTGGTGCTCGACCCCGGAGATGCGCTGTTCATCCCGGTGGGCTGGTGGCATCAGGTGCGATCGCTCTCCGTGAGCATCAACCTCGCCTTCGCCAACTTCCGCGCGCCGAACAGCTTCGACTGGTATCGCCCGGGCGATTTCGTCTGACAAGCGGGTCAGGGGGAGAGACGCGCCGCACGCTTGCGCAGGTCGGCGAGTCGGGGATCGCCCGGGAACCGCGCCGCGGTCGCCTGGAGCGCCGGGCGGGCATCGGGGGAGACTTCGTCGATGAGCGACTCGGTGACGCGGACCATCAGATCGGCCACCCACGGCGCCCCGGCGGAGAGCCGCACCTTCACCGACGGGCGGTCGAACCCTCGCTGCGAATCAGGTCGACCGTCGTCGTCCCAATCTTCTTCCGCGATGCAGATGGCCGCGTACTCGAGGGCCTCGGGGCGCAGCGTAGTATCGACCCCTCCCTGCGGGCCGGCGGCGCCGGCGGTGGCGACCACCGCGAGGAAGTCCGTCAGCGCGTCGTCGTAGTGGGCCATGCGGTACCGGGTGAAGGCTCGCTTGTAGAGGACCACCTCCATCGGCCAGCGGCTCGGCCTCGCGGCGAGGGCCTTTCCGTACGCCACCTCGCCCCGGGCCAGGGTTCGCGAGCCGGCGTTTCCGTCGGCCGCGCCCGCCTCGAAGGCGATCTCTCCGAGGAGCGCCCAGCCGGTGCCGCTACCGGCGGAGGCCGCCGGAGGACACGCGCGCAGGGTATCGAGATCCGGCGGATAGGCGGCGCTGGGGCAGAGCCAAGCCAGGAGCGCGCGTTCGCTCGCCTCCGGATGTCCCTTCTCGCGATCGTCCAGCGCACCCTCGATGGCATCGTGCTCGGTCTTGGTCTCCACCGTCCCGGGCAGCGCCGCGGCCGCCACCACCGGCGCCGGCTTCTGAATGCGCGACTCCACGGTCACGTTCGCCGGAGGTCGCCCCGCCTGGCAACCCGCAGCAACGGCGAACAGGCCGAGCCATGCCGAGGTCTTCACTCCACTACTCTACGCCGAAAGCCGCGCCGACATTCCCCTCACGCGTTAGGAAGCAGGAGCTTCCGGAGGCTCTCCTCCTGGGCGTCGCGCCCCTCGAGCTCCTCCAGGGGCGTGAAGGACATGTCGGTCTCGAGTCGGTACGAGCCCACGTAGTCGGGCGCGCCGGTGCGCCACTCGTCCTTGGCGATGAGCGAGAACCACAGGCGCCCGTCGGTCTCTCGATACAGATGATAGATGCCGCCCGGTTTCTTCTCGAAGCGACAGCTGGCACGGTGGAGGTCGGCGTCGCGCTTGGCGCGCTCGAGGACTTCCTTGGCCTTGGCTTGGAGGTTGCGAATCTGCTCCGCGAGCAGCATGAGCTTGCCGCTGGTCACGGTGGCGATCTGCTCGTCGGCCTTCTGGATCTCCGCCGCCAGGTCCACCAGCTGGAATGCCGGCGCGAGACGGCTCATGGGGTAGGGGGCGAGAGCAGTCGGCCCGGTGTAGCGACCTGGAATGGGCGCCGGCGGGGGTTCGTTCATCGGTTTCGGCGCGTCGTCGTCGGCCATGGCGGTAGCAGTTCCTATTGCTGTGGTTGGGGGGTGAGGTCGCGCTCGAAGAGCGGCGTGCTGTCGAACACCGAGGTCATCTGCGGCGTGTCCACCGCCACGCGTTCGTAGCGGATGCGCACCGAGGCGCGGGCGGCGTTCTCGGGGACGGGGACGCGCACGGTGCGGGTGCCGAAGATGCGATCGTCGCGCACCTCCAAGGAGCCGCCCATACCGGTGTGCTGGTGGTCGAAGCGTCGGCCGAGGATGGTCTCGTTGTCGCTGGTGATGACGCCGTGGGCGTCCTCGGTCCAGACCCGCACCACGATGCGCCGAAACAGGTCGCCGGTGGGAAATGCGTGGCCGACGTCGACGGTCCGCAGCGCGATCTCCACCTCGCCGGCGGCCATGCGCGCCCGGTCCACCGCGAGCGACCGCCGCAACAGCTCCGGGTCCCGCGCCGTCCAGAAGCGATGGTCGAGGCCGCCTTTTCCCGGGCGCATGTGGCAGTCGACGCAGGACTTTCCAAGAGATCCGTTCCGATGCTCGGTGACCGTCTTCTGCATCGGCTCCGCTCGGTCCGGGAAGGAAAACTCGTGGCAATGGTCGCAGCTGCGCCCCGCCTCCACCCGAGCTGTCGCTCCGTGCGCGGTGGGATGGCAGCTCGCGCAGCCGACGCCCCGGGCAGCCCCCGCGAGATCGTCGCGACCTGCCGCCTGCGGCGCGTGGCACGAGAAGCAGAAGTCCAGCGGCTCCACCGCGAAGCTCCGCTGGAAGTCGCCGTCGGAGAAAGATGCATGGTGCAGCGACGTCTCCCACTCCCGGCTCTCCGCGGCGTGGCACTTCGCGCACCCGGCGTCGCGCCCCGCGGTCGCAGTCCCGCCTCGGGCGATCTCGGCCACCGGAGTGACCTTCGTGGGCGGCGCCCGATGCGAGAGCCCAGCGCAGCCCGCCACGAGGCACGCCGCCACCAGCGTCCCTTTCATCCGCGCCGAGATGGCCACGGGCTCAGCATCGGCCCATCCACCGGCTCGCGCAACTCCCTCCGCCCGGCGTGCCTATAAGTATTCGGAACAACTGAAAAATATGGAGAACCGCCGCGAAATTCTTGGCCCGCATGGGCGGTTTCCGGCATGGGTTGGGTACGAGGTATGGACATGTCGCACACTTCACGCCGTGGGTTTCTGACGACGATGGCTGGGGCGCTCCTTCTCGTGGCCGCACCGACGCTCGCACACGCCGAGGCCGCTGCCGAGCCCACGCTGCTGCGGTCCACCCGGGACGACCGGGGCATCACGTTCTTCTTCCAGCTGGCCCACGCGCCCTTTCCCGCGCCCGGTGCAGGATACACGGACTCCACGGTCATCGTGTTCGTGCCGAACCACCTGCGGCGCCCGCGCAGCGACCGCACCTCGGCCCTGGTGCACTTTCACGGGCACTCCACCACCGCCGAGCGCGCCCTCGACGCGCACCGTCTGCGCGAGCAGCTGGTGGACTCGAAGCAAGACGCGATCCTGGTGCTGCCCCAGGGGCCGGTCATGGCCCAGGACTCGTCCATCGGCAAGCTCGAGGTAGAGGGCGGCCTCGCCCGGCTCCTCGGCGACGTGTTCCGGGCGCTCCACACCGGCCCGGCCCGCGCGGCCCTCGGGCGCACCAGCGTGGGGACCGAGGCCGATCGCGTGTGCCTGAGCGCGCACTCCGGCGGGTATCACGCGGCTGCCCAGTGCGTGAAGCACGGCGGCGTGGAGGTGAACGAGGTCTACCTGTTCGACGCGCTCTACGCCGACGCCGAGGTGTTCCGCGACTGGGTCGTCGCCGGCAAGGGCCGCAGCCAACGCGAGCGCCACAAGCTGGTCACGTACTTCACCGGCGGCGCCACCGAGCGCTGGAGCGAGTGGCTCTTCGCCGAGCTGGGGCGCGCGGGCGTCGTCTGCGCCCGAGAGCACGTGGAGGGCACGCTCTCCCGAGAAGAGCTCACCCGCGCCGAGGCGGTGGCCATTCGCAGCAGCCTCGCCCACGGCGACGTCACCAACCAGTGGAACTCCCTCCGCGACTGCCTCTACGCGTCGGCGCTCCCGCGGCACCTGCGCACGTCGTGGTTCGACGCCAAGCACGGCGCGCGGCCCATCGAGCGGCGCCGCTGATGCGACTCGTTCTCGCGTCGACCTCGCAGTTCCGCAGCGCGATCCTGACCGCCATGGGCTTCTCCTTCGAGGCTCGGGCTCCGGAGTTCCACGAGGTGGGGGAGGGCAGCCCGCAGGAGCTCGCGCGAGCCTTTGCCGAAGGCAAGGCACGGAGCCTCGAACACCTCGAGGACGCGTGGGTGGTGGGCGCCGATCAGACCCTCGAGCTCGACGGCGAGGCGCTGCGCAAGCCCGGGTCGCCGGAAGAGATGCACGCGCAGCTCCAGCGCCTGTCGGGTCACGAACATGCGCTCCACAGCGCGCTCTTCGTGCTGCGCACCGACGACGGCCGCAGCGCGGCGCGACTCGTCACCACGCGACTCCGGATGCGCACCCTGAGCGACGCCGAGATCACCCAGTACCTCGCGCTCGACGCGCCCCACGGCGCCGTGGGCTCGTACCTCTACGAGCAGCGCGGTCGGCTCCTCTTCGACGACGTCGTGGGGAGCGACGACTCGGCCATCGTCGGCCTGCCGGTGGTGCCGCTTTTTTCCGCTCTCCGCGGCCTCGGCTTCGATGCGTTCCAAGCTTTACAGGACGCGGGAAGTCGGTGAGAGTCGCCCCATGCGGACGCTCTTTCCCCTGATCCTCGGCCTCTCTCTCCTCGCCTGCGACGACGACAAGAAGCCGGAGAAGACGCCCGCCATCGCGCCGACCACGGTGGCGGTGGTGCCGCCCGCGGCCAGCCCCGCGCTGAGCGCGAGTGCCGCGCCCACGGCCAAGGCCGAGAAGAAGCCCATCGTGTGCCCCGACGGGCCCAACGTGGTGACCGACGATCCGGTCATGGACGGACAGCTCCACATCAAGCTCTCCAAGAAGCCCGGCGAGACCATCAAGCTCTCGGAGCTCGCCAACGTGAAGTCGCTCGACCTCACCCAGTCGAAGAAGCTGGCCACCCTCGACGGCTGCCTCATTCCGAAGATGACCGGCCTCAAGCACATCTTCATCGGCCCTGGTGAGTACGACGATCTTTCGCCCATCGCCAACCTGGTGCACCTGGAGACCGTGCGCGCGGCCGCTAGCAAGGTCGCCGATCTCAAGCCCCTCGAGAAGCTGACCATGCTCGACCGCCTCGACCTGGGGCGCACGCCGGTGCGCGATCTGGAGATCGTCGGCAAGCTGGTGAACCTCACCGAGCTGCAGCTCGACAACACCCAGGTCTCGGATCTGTCGCCGCTCGCCAACTGCAAGAAGCTCGAGAAGCTGTTCCTGAAGAACACCATGATCGTCGACATCAACGCGCTTCGCGATCTCAAGAACCTGAAGCTGCTGGACATCGGCGGCACCCAGGTGGTGGACGTCAGCCCGCTCGGCAACCTCACGTCGCACGGCCTGAAGATCACCAGCAAATGAGCCTGGAATTCCGGCCTCCGCGGGATCGCGCCGAGGCTCTGGCCTTCCTCGACTTCGCAGGACCCGCGCTGCTCGCGCCCCGATCCGGGGCCGAGGCGTTTCTGGATCGCGAGGGGCTCGAGCCCATGCGCCTGCTGCTCGAGAACGGACGCATCGTCGCGGGGCTCTCCATGCGAAGCATGGCGCAGTACTTCGGTGGTCGCGCGGTGCCGTCCCTGGCGTTCCGTATGGTGGCGGTGGAGCCGGGGTCGCGTGGCCGCGGCGTTGCCAGCGCGCTCCTCAAGGCCGCGCTGGAGGAAGGCAAGGCCGTCCACCCGATCGCCATGCTCTACCCGGCGACGGTGGGCTTTTACCGCAACCTCGGCTTCGAGGAGGCCGGACACTACATGCGCGTGGAGGTCCCCACGCGCGAGCTCCCCGACGGCCGCAGTGCGCGGGCCGCCGTACGGGAGCTACCGGTCCGGGAGGTGCCGCTCGACGATCCGGCGCTTCGGGTCATCTACGAGGCCGACGCAGCGCGGAGCGGAGGCGCTTTCGTACGCGACGCGTGGCTCTGGAATCGCTTGCTCCGGCCCATCGTACCCGGGCCCGATCGCATCGCATACCTGCTCGGTCCCGAGAGCGCCCCCGAGGGCTACCTCATCACCGCCTTCGAGCACCAACCCGGCGGGCGCCACGGCACGCTGCTGGTGAAGGACCGGGCCTTCCTCACCGCGCGTGCGGTGCAGCGGGCGCAGATCTTCCTCTGCCACCACGCGTCCACGCTGAGTCGCGTGCGGCTCGAGGGCGGCGCACCGGACGCGCTGCTCTCCGGCCTCGCCAACCACGCCTTCGAGATTCCCTACACCGAGCGGTGGATGGTGCGCCTCCTGGATCCCGGGCGCGCCCTGGCGCTGCGCGGCTATTCCGCGGCCGTGCGTGCGGAAGTGCACCTGACCATCGTCGACCCGGGCTTCGAGCCCGATGCCACGCGCCTGATCCTCTCGGTCGAAGGGGGCCAGGCGCGCACCGCGCCTGGAGGCCGCGGCGACGTGGTCGTGGATGCGCGTGGACTGGCTGCGCTCTACACGGGATTCGCGAGCCCTTCGGACATACGTCTCCAGGGATACACCGACGACGCGGAAGCCCTGGCCGGCGTGTTCGCGGGCCCGACGCCGGCGCTCCGCGATTTCGTTTGAGCGAGGTGTCGCCGAGCGCCAAGCTCCTGCTCCTGCGCGACAAGCGACCTCCGCCGGTGAAATCGGCTCGTCGGGCACGCGCCGATGGGGCAAAGGAACGCGAGAGGACCCGACGATGAACGAAAAGAAGAAGATCGCGCTGGCGCTCGCCGCGTGCGCCGCGCACGAGGAGACCTACGGAACCACAGTGCCGGCGCGCCTCCGCGAGCTGTGGAAGAGCGGCGAGGCCTTCCGCGCGCACGGACGGTGCCTCCCGCCGAAGACTTCGCTCCCCGGCTTCGAGACCGGCTCGTTTCGCGTCGCGTCTGTGCCGCCTTCCTGGGACTACCTGGGCAACATGGGCGGTCTCGACGACGCCATCTCCGGTGAGGGAGGGGAGTGGAAGCACGCGGGCTCGTTCCTGCCGATCTTCCTCCTGAAGCAGAGCCGGCTTCTCGTGGCCGACCTCGACGATCCCAGCTTCCCGGTGGGGTACTACGAGGACGAGACCTTCCGCTCGAAGTCCAAGGGCTGGGATCGCGGCGTCTACCGCATCGCGCCCTCGCTCGAAGCGTTCCTGGGCACGCTGGTCGAGCGCGACAGCGCCGACTTCGAGACCGAGCTCGACGACGGGCCGTGGGAGGACGCGGCCGAAGAAGCCGACGACTGAGCGCTACTTCACGCGGTGGTAGGCGCGTAGCGCCTCGAGGCGCGTCTTCATGGCCATGCGCAGGAGGGGCAGGTCGTCGAAGTCGCGCAAGGGGCCGGGAACGATGCCGGTGCGGCGGTAGAGGACGATCCGGTCGGGGATGCGCGCGTCCTGGTGGGAGAACCGTACCGCGTAGGCGTGGCTGCCATCGAAGCTCGCGGCCGCCGGCGCCGACTGGGTCTTCTCCCACTCGTTCGACATCATCGAGGTTCGCCACCCGCCCACACCGGAACCGTCGCGCACCTCGCGGGCGCGCCGCACGATCGCGGCAACATTGCCGGGGGCGGCCACTTTTCCGTAGACCGTCATGCGGCTGCGTCGCTCTCCGGGGAACGGCGGATCGAGCACCAGCGTCGGCGCTTCGTCGGACCCGAAGTCTCCCACGTCGAGCATGAACGACAGCTCGGCGTAGCCGCCGTTGCGATAGGCAAAGTGATGCGTCCGCACCACGCCGCGGTTCCACGCGTCGTTTCGGCAAGCGACGATGAGACTGTTGTTCGCCGGATCGATGGTGGCGGCCGGGGGCGACGAGCACTTGAGTCGGTCGATGTTGCCCGTGCGCAACGGATAGGAATACTGGGGCGGGAACGTGAAGTTGAGTCCGTCGTACGCGACCCGAACGACGTGCACCTCCTGCGCCGCGGCGGACCACAGGAGCATGAAGAGCGCGGGGCGCTCGTTCGCGCTGGAGGGCGGTACCTGGGGCGTCGGCTGGCCGGGATTGGTGCCAGGGATCGGCGACGGTGCCTTGGGGGGCGGCGGAGCGGGCTCGGTACCCACGACCAGTAGCACGCGGTCGGGCTTGAACGGGTCGCTCGAGACCGCGGTCTGCATGGTCTTCGGCCACAGGATCTCCTTCCGATCGCCCAGGCCACCCTCGGCTCGCACCGGCCAGTAGACGATGCGGGCGATGCCTGCGGTTTGATAGCCCACCGCCAGGGTGTTGTTCCCGAAGCCCACTGCCGAGAGCTCGCTGGTGGCGGAGCCGCGTCCATCGACGGGGCTGGTCGGGCCATCGCTCCCGATGCGCGACACCATGATCGACGCGCCGTGCGCGTTGACGTTGAAGGCGTTGGTCCAGGAGGCCTGCGGCGTGGTTGCCTGCGGATACACCAGAAAGAGATGACGCCCGACGGGAGCGAGCACCGGGGCGCCCGAGGTGGGGCCGAGCTCGAGGGCCGGCAGCGAGCCCGACACCGCGTACCCGTCGTTGATGTCCGCCTGAATGCCCCGCTCCCCCGGGATGCCGTTGCGGTTCCAGTCCACGAGCACCCTCGACGGGCCGTCCGCCTGCAGCTTGAACTTGTAGGGCGCTGCCTGGAGGAACGCGACGTCACCCAGAGCGAATGGCAACACCTCGTCGAGGCGGGTCTCGTCCAGCGTCACCCCGGCGAAGCGACCGGTGCTCATGTGCACCGCATCGGCATTGCCGTTGAAGCTGTAGTTGTAGTCGTAGCTCATGATGCTGCCGTACAGCGGGCTCACGCCGCTGCCTGGCGGCGCATGGCCGTCGATCCCCAGCTGGTGGCCAATCTCGTGGGCGATGGTCTGCCACGGCGCTCCCGCCGCCGCCCACTCGCCGCCGGGGATGGTCTGCCCGCCGCGGCCCCCGCGCGCTTCCACCAGGAACCCGCGACCGATGCCACGCCAGGCGACGGGAAAGCCCGCTCCGTACATGGCGTCGTACGTCGATCGATCGGGATCGTTGTATTCTGCAGCGAGTCGCGGCCCCTCCACCAAGACCAGGTTGAGGCCGGTGCTGCCGTCGGGGTTGGGAATGGGGAGCCCGGCGTAGAAGGTTCGCACCCGCTCCATCGCCGCGCGCGCCGCGGCCGCGTCGGTGTTTCCGCGCAGTGCGTACACGATGATGAAGTCGCGCTTGCCCACCGACACCCCATGAATCCGCGGATCCAGGATGCCGTGGCCGGAGCGCTCCCACTCGTCCGGCAGGCCGTCACCGTCGCTGTCGCTCACGATCTGCGCCGCCGCCGACGTGGTTACGAGCGTCGTCGCCGCCGCGAGTGCTCCACACGTTGCCCAGAGCCCGGATGCCCACCGCATCCAGAGAACGGTATCATCGAAGCTCGCGGAGGCAAGGAGGCGCGGGCCGCGGCGTTCAGGCTCGGCGTTCAGGCTCGGCGTTCAGGCTCCCAGAGGCGCGAACAGCACTTCGACTTCTTCCTCGGTGAGCGCGGCGCCCACCTCGCCGTCGCCCAGGATGGCGTCGGACATCTTGCGCTTGCGCTTCTGCAGCCGCAGCATGCGCTCTTCGACGCTGCCCGCCACGTAGAGATGGTGCACGAAGACCGGCTTCTTCTGGCCGATGCGGTAGGCCCGGTCGGTGGCCTGGGCTTGCACCGCGGGGTTCCACCAAGGATCGTAGTGGATGACCGTGTCGGCGCTGGTGAGCGTGAGGCCGGTGCCTCCGGCGCGCAAGCTGATGAGGAACACCGGCACGTCGCCGCGCTCGAACTTGTCGACCACCGCCGGGCGATCTTCGGTGGCGCCGGTGAGCGTCACGAAGCCGATGGACTTGGCGGTGAGCCGCTCGGCCACGATCTTGAGCATGCTGGTGAACTGCGAGAACACCAGCACGCGTCCGCCGCCGCCCAGGCGCTCGTCCAGCAGATCCTCGAAGAACGCGAGCTTGGCCGAACGCTCCTTCTTGTCGAAGCCGGCGAGCCGGGGATCGCAGCACACCTGTCGAAGCTTGGTGAGCGCGCCGAGGATCGGCACCGTGGACGCCGCCAGGCCCTTCTTCTTGATGATCTTCCGCACCTCGGCGTGGGCCGCGACGCGAATGGTCTCGTACAGCTCGCGCTGGGCTCCCCGCAGCTCCACCGGGCGGAACAGCTCGGTCTTGGGCGGGAGATCTTTCGCCACCTCCGACTTGGTGCGCCGGAGAATGTACGGGCTCAGGAGCTCGCGCAGGGTGGCCAAGCGCTCGCCGTTTCGCTCCTTCTCGATGGGCACCCGGAAGAAGCGTGTAAAGTACACTTCATCGCCGAGCAACCCCGGGTTCAAGAAGTCCGAGATGGACCACAGCTCGCCCAGGTGGTTTTCCACCGGCGTCCCCGAGAGGCAGATGCGGTGGTCGCTGCGCATGCCGCGCACCACCCGGTGGGCCTGGCTCTTGTCGTTCTTGACGGTCTGGGCCTCGTCGAGGATGAGCGTCGAGAACTCGTACTCCAGGAACTTGGCTTCGTCGCGGCAGATGACCGGGTAGCTGGTGACCACCACGTCGGTGTCGCCGAACTCGCAGTAGCGTTCCTTGCGGAGCTTGCCCGAGACGGGCGTCACCCGCAGCGCCGGGGCGAACTTGCCGATCTCGCGCTGCCAGTTGCCCACCAGGCTGGTGGGGGCCACGATGAGCGCCGGTTTGGCCAGGCGCCCCTTGTCCTTCTCGAGGGCCAGATGGGCGATGGTCTGGAGCGTCTTGCCGAGGCCCATGTCGTCGGCCAAAATGCCGCCCACGTCCTGCTCGCGGAGGCGCTGGAGCCAGATGAGGCCGTCCTTCTGATACGGGCGCAGGG
>JABFRG010000843.1 GCA_013141295.1 Polyangiaceae bacterium | reverse complement strand
CCCCGGCGACACCTCACGTGGATCACCCCTCCAGCGTCGCCGTACGCAGCGAGCTCGGCATCGCCAGCTGGCGCAGCGTGGACCAAGGCCACACCGAGATCGTCGAGGCGCGCGATCGCTACGGCGCCATCGTCGATCGCGCGCTACTGGTGCGCGCCCGCTCGGTGGACGGCATGCGTGTAGAGCGCATACAATTCGTGGTCCTGGGTCGCAAGGGCGCCATCGAGGCGACGCCCGACGGCGT
Source organism: Polyangiaceae bacterium (assembly GCA_013141295.1). GTDB lineage: Bacteria > Myxococcota_A > Polyangia > Polyangiales > Polyangiaceae > JABFRG01. The sequence continues at coordinate 11,115 of JABFRG010000843.1, read as the reverse complement.
CATCGAGGTCGACACGCTCGACCGCCGCACGGCTCGCTTGTTCCAGGCCTACGAGGCCGACGTGGGGCTCCGTCAGCAGCCGGCCGACGCGACCCGCTGACGGCGCCTCAGCCGCTCTGCGGTTCGCGGGCGCGCTCGAGCGTGGCGGCGGCGCGTAGCCCCTCCGCCACGCTCCAGGCCTGCGAGACGCAGCCGCGGGGAGCAAAGGGAGGCTCGGCGTCGAAGATCTCGCTCACCGAGCCGAGGCAAGCCTCGCCGAGGTGGGCGCTGAAGCCATGAAGGATCTGCTGGAGGCGCGTGAGCTCGCCGGGGCGAACCTTGTGCCAAGCGTCGACGAACGGTCCGATGAGCCAAGCCCACACCGTGCCCTGGTGATACGCGCCGTCGCGGCTCGCCAGGTCGCCGTCGTAGCTGGGGCGATAGTCCGGGTGCTTGGGGGAGAGGCTACGCAAGCCCACCGGCGTGAGCAGCTCGCGGTCCACCACGTCCATCACCGAGGTCCACCGCTCGGGTGCGAGGACCGGGTGGGGCAGCGAGATGGCGAAGAGCTGGTTGGGGCGACATGCCGCGTCGTCCTGGCCATCGGGACCGTCGACCACGTCGTAGAGGTGCCCGCCCTCCGGATACCAGAAGCGCGTGTTGAACGACGCGCGCACGCGAGCCGCGGCCTCGCGGAAGGGCGCGGCGGCGGCTTCCGAGTCTTCCTTCGCCACCCATCCCGAGAAGAGCGACAGGGCGTTGTAGAAGAGCGCGTTGATCTCCACCGCCTTGCCCCGGCGCGGCGTCACGATCCAGTCGCCCATCTTGGCGTCCATCCAGGTGAGCTGGTAGCCCTCCTGGCCCTGGCGAAGGAGCCCGTCCTGGGGGTCGACCCCGATGCCGAAGTGCGTGCCCCGGAGGTGCGCGTCCACGATCTCGCGCAACACCGGCAGGAGCAGGCGCAGCGTGGTGCGGTCGCCGGTAGCGTAGAGGTAGCGGTCGATGGCGTGGAAGAACCACAGCGTGGCGTCGGCCGTGTGGTACAGCCCCGCGCACTCGCCTTCCGGGAACATGTTGGGAATCAGCCCGCCCTGGACGTATTTGGCGAAGGTGCGAAGAATGTATCCTGCATCTTCATGGCGTCCGGTGGCCAGCGTCAGGCCTTCCAGGCTGATCATGGTGTCGCGACCCCAGTCGGTGAACCAGTGGTAGCCGGCGATGACCGTGCGAACCTCGTCGCCCCAGGCGTGGGCGCGGGCGGCGTCGACGATGCGACTCCCCGGGGTGATGAGGAACTGGTCGGCCGCGAGCACCAGCTCGTCCACCGTTTGCCGGAGATCGTCGCTCGGGCCCTCCGGGAGCGGGTGGGCATGCCTTCGCGCCGGCGGCCGGGTGCTCTGCCGTGCACGCTCGAGGAGTCGCTCGCGGCGCACCAGCTCGGCGTCGTTGGCTTGCCGCGCCGTGAGGGCCTGCACGGTCTCCCACGACTCGGTGGAGACCACCAGCACCACGTCGGCGTCGCTCCCGAGGTCGGCGCGGAAGTAACCCGGCGTGTGAAGGTCGCCGATCGCGTCGTAGCCGCGCGCTTGCTCCACCCTGTACAGGACGTCGCGCACGCTCTCCTCGGAGAGGGTGAACGAGGCACGCGGCCCGAGAAATCGCATGCGCAGCGGCGGGTAGTGCTCCGATCCGCGAAGCTCGTAGCGCGCCGACTCGGCGAGCAAGGCGTACCCCTCCACCGAGCCGTCGAGACGGCCTTCGTGCGGACGGAAGCTCACCGCCGGGCGCACCTGCAGGCGGAGCGTTCGCCCGTGCGCGTCGGGTGGCGAGATCAGGCGATACGAGACGAACGCGGTGTTCTGCATGTGCGGGAGAACGACGCGCTTCTCGAGCACGTGCGCACCGACGTCGAAGCGCCACACCGGAAGGCCGCCCTCGAGGCGAAAGTCCCGGAGCGCGGCGCCCACCGTGGCGTCCACACCGGATGCGCGCTCCACGCCGCCGAGGCTCACGATGGCGCCGGACTCGGTGCGCACCGTCTCCACCAGGTGGTTGAGCATCATCGATCGCCCTTGCGGCGCCGGCAGCGAGGCGACCAGGAGGCCGTGGAAACGCCGCGTGGGAGCTCCCGACACGGTGCCGGCGGCGTACCCACCGAGGCCGTTGGTGACGATCCACTCGGCAGCGAGCAGTGGTTCTACGCCATCGCCCTTTCGCCAGGACAGGGTGCGTGAGGGGAGGCTCGCGCCTCCGGAGCGACGGGAAAGGGTCATGGTGCCTCCGCGGGGACGGCCGCGAAGAACATCGCCGCGTGCCCGGGAACGTGGAGGTCGCGATCGGGCATCGGCGCCACCGCACCGGCGCCGCCGTAGTCGGGGCTCTCCGACGAAAACACGAGACGCCAGCTCCGGCCCCGGGGCCGGGCGAGGAGTGGCTCGGCCAGTGACGCGAGGTCACGCGTAGGGCCCAGGTTGACGATGAGCAGGCGATCGTCGCCCTCGTCACCCAGGTAGCGCAAGAGGAACGCGGCGTCGTCGATGACGCTGCCGTGGAGCCGATCTTTGTCCTGACGTGCGATCACGGCGTCTTCCCGGCGCAGTCGCAGGAGCGCCTCGACCATCTGGTAGAAGGGGCGGTGCGTGTCGCGCTCCCGGAAGTCGAGCTTGCAGCGCTCGAAGGTGGCGCGATCGTGGGGCGCCGGCACCGCGCGCTGGGCGGCCTCGGTGGCCAGGCTCTTGAACTGCGCGAGGAACTCGCGTCTCCCCTTGTCGACCAGCGGCGCCAGCGACGCCTCGTGGTCGGCGAAGTAGAAGAACGGGCTGGAGGCGTTGAACTCCTGCCCCTGGAACAGCATGGGCGTTCCCGGCGCCAGGAGGAGCAGCGTCGTCATGGCGCGCAACCGGCCCGGCGTGGTGAGCGCAGAGAGCCTCTCCCGCATGCCGGAGTTCGCCACCTGGTCGTGGTTCTCCAGGTACAGGACGAGCGAGGCGGCCGGGAGATCGAGGGCCGGAGCGCCCCGTGGATTCTTCTGCCAGGCATACTGCTGACCCTGGAACAAGAAGCCCCACTTGAGGGCCGAGATGAGCTCCTGGGCCACGCCGCGGGTATCGGAGAAGTAGGCCTCGCGGCGCCCGGTGAGCGCCACCCGCGCCGCGTGGTGAAAGTCGTCGTTCCACAGGGCGGTGAGCCCATGGCCGCCCGCGCTCGGCGCCGCGATGAGGTTACTATCCTGGGGCTCGTTCTCGGCCACCAGCAAGATGGCCTTCCCCTTCCCTGCGCGCCGCGCCCGTTCGCCGATGTCGGTGAGCACGTGAGGGTCGGACGCATCGTGCACGCTCTGGGTAGCGTCGAGGCGCAGACCGTCGAAGTGGAACTCGTCGATCCAGTAGCCGGCGTTCTCCACGAAGAAGTCGCGGACCGCGCGCGGGCCCTCGAAGTTCAGGGCGTCGCCCCACTCGTTTTCGTACTTCTCCGTGAAGTAGTCGGCATCGAACACCCGGAGATAGTTCCCCGACGGCCCCAGATGATTGTACACTACATCTAAAATCACCGCGAGGCCCAACGAATGCGCGACGTCGATGAAGCGTCGCAGGTCGTCGGGTCGGCCGTAAAGGCGTGACGGGGCGTAGAGGTCGACCCCGTCGTAGCCCCAGCCGAACTGCCCGGGAAAGTCGGCCAGCGGCATGAGCTCGAGGGTCGTGATGCCGAGCCGACGGAGCTCCGGAAGCTCGCGCGCGGCCGCTTCGTAGGTGCCCTCGCGGGTGAAGGCGCCCAGGTGGAGCTCGTAGATCACGCTCCCGGCGAGCACGCATCCGGGAAAGTCGATGTCGGTCCAGGTGAACGCCGCCGGGTCGACGATCTCCGACGGGCCGTGCGGCCCCTCCGGCTGGAAGCGCGAGACCGGGTCGGGCACCTCGGCGTCGCCGATACGGAAGCGGTAGCGATCGCCCGCGCCCATGCCCGGCACCAAGGCCGAGAAGTAGCCGTCGCCCTCGCTCTTCAGAGGAATGGCCCCCGGCGACGCCACGCGGCCTTGCACGGGCACCAGGAAGACCTCCGACTTGCCCGGGACCCATACCCGAAAATGCGTAGCGTCCCCGCGAACCTCCGCTCCGCACGAGAGCCTGCGCGTCGCCCGATCCCCGGCGGCGCGTCCCTCAGGACGCACGGCGGTGGGGCTCCGCGGTGGACGAGCCGAGCGCGGCAGCAATCACCAAGGCGCGCAGTACGTCCAGGTCGCGGTGGAGCCGGACCTCGTCGAGATCGTCCACCCGCGCGAGGATGTCGCCCGCGACCTCCGCCGCGTGGCGGAGATGCGGCACTTCCATGAGCTCGTCGAGCAAGTCGAGCAAGAGGGGCTTGCGCAGGTATCGCTCCGCCTCGACGGTGTTGATGAGTGACTCGAGACGCGACGTGCGGTGTGCCCAGCTGACCATTCTGCCGGCTCCGCAAGCAGGGTTCGTACCGAACACGAATGCGCGAGAAACACGACCGCCTGCCGCAGAGCGCGCGAGGCACGGCGCCTCACCCGAGGCGGATCGCCCCGCACGCACCGCTTCGCTCCGCGGATTCGCTTTCGCCGCGGGCCCGCCGGCGAGCCTTCGGAATGGCCGATTCCTCGGAGGCGCGCGCTGCGTGATGCCGCACGATGGAGCTGCGGCACGTGGCGTGCTTTTGGCGGCCCATGCAAATTGGCAAGGGTCAGCCGTATCCGCTGGGAGCCACGTGGGATGGAAAGGGCGTCAACTTCGCCCTCTACTCGGAGAACGCCAGCGGGGTGGAGCTGTGCCTCGTGGACGAACGTGGTGAAGAAGTGCGGGTGCCCCTCCGGGAGCGCACGGCCTTCGTTTGGCATGCCTACTTGCCCGGCATCGGCCCCGGCCAGGCCTATGGCTACCGCGTGCACGGGCCCTATGAGCCCTCGCGCGGGCTGCGCTTCAATCCCAACGTGCGGCTCCTCGACCCCTACGCGAAGGCCCTGCACTCGCCCGAGAAGTGGGGGCAGGAGCTGTTCGGTTACGAGCTGGGGCACGAGCACGGTGATCTCACCATGAACGCCGCCACCGCCAACGGCGCGCCCCTCGGCGTGGTCATCGACGACGCCTTCGATTGGGAAGGCGACACCCGGCCGAACACGCCCTTTCACAAGTCGATCATCTACGAGACCCACGTGCGGGGTGCGACCATCCGCCATCCGGAGGTCCCGCCCGAGGATCGCGGCAAGTTCGCCGGTATCGCGTCGGAGCCCATGATTCGCCACTTCACGGAGCTGGGCGTGACCGCGGTGGAGCTGCTGCCGGTGCACGCGTTCGTCGACGACGGCTTCTTGCTCGACCGCGGCCTCCGCAACTACTGGGGCTACAACAACCTCTCGTACTTCGCGCCGGACACCCGCTACCGCGCCGAGCAGCGCGCCGGCAGCGGCGTGCGCGAGTTCAAGGAGATGGTCAAGCAACTGCACCGAGCCGGCATCGAGGTGATCCTCGACGTGGTCTACAACCACACCGCCGAGGGCAACCAGCTCGGCCCCACCATCTCGTTCAAGGGCATCGACAACCCCACCTACTATCGGCTGGTCCACGACGATCCGCGCTTCCATTTCGACTACACCGGCACCGGCAACAGCCTCAACGTGCGGCACCCGCAGACGCTCCAGCTCATCATGGACTCGCTGCGGTACTGGGTCACCGACATGCACGTCGACGGCTTCCGCTTCGACCTCGCCTCGACGCTCGCGCGGTCACTCCACGACGTGGACCAGCTCTCGAGCTTCTTCACCATCATCCATCAAGACCCGATCATCAGCCAGGTGAAGCTCATCGCCGAGCCCTGGGACGTCGGCGAAGGAGGTTACCAGGTGGGAAACTTCCCGGTGCGCTGGGCCGAATGGAACGGCAAGTATCGCGACAGCGTGCGCGCCTTCTGGCGCGGCCTCGGACGCAACGTACAAGACCTCGGCTACCGCCTCACCGGCTCCAGCGATCTGTACCAGGACAACGGGCGCGCCCCCTTCTCGAGCGTCAACTTCGTCACCGCCCACGACGGCTTCACGCTCGCCGATCTGACCGCGTACAACGACAAGCACAACGAAGCCAACGGCGAGAACAATGCCGATGGCGCCACCGACAATCTCTCCTGGAACTGCGGAGCGGAGGGCCCCACCGACGACCCCGAGGTGCGGGCGCTGCGAAAGCGTCAGATGCGGAACCTCCTCTGCACGCTCTTCCTCTCGCAGGGGACGCCCATGCTCTCCGGCGGCGACGAGCTAGGCCGCACCCAGGGAGGCAACAACAACGCCTACTGCCAGGACAACGAGATCAGCCACTACGACTGGGAGCTCGACGACGAACGGAAGAGCCTGCTCCGCTTCACCCAGCGGCTCATCTCGCTGCGCCGGGCGCATCCGGCGTTCCATCGCGAGCGCTTCTTCAAGGGTCGGCCCATCCACGGCACCGAGCTGAAGGACGTCATGTGGTTCGGCCGCGATGGCCTGGAGATGAACGACGGGCACTGGCAAGACCCCAACACCACGACGCTGGAGATGTTCCTCTCCGGCCGCGGGCTCGACAACCTGGGCGAGGACGGGCGCCCGATCGTCGACGACGACTTCCTGGTGATGCTGAACGGGTCCGAAGAGGACCTCGACTTCGTGCTCCCCGGGGCCGCGGACGGAGCGTGGGAGCTGGTCGTCGATACCGCCGACGACGAGGCCGGCGAGCAGCGGAACGCCGGCGATGCGACCCGCTTGGTGCGCCGCTCCATGAAGGTGTTCACCCACCTGCTCACCGCCGAAGAGCGAGCCGGCGCGGACCAGCCCGCCGAGCGCCAGCCATGAGCGAGGGTGTCTCGAGGTCGCCGCCTCTCTCCACCTATCGCCTGCAGCTCCAACCGGGGTTCGGCTTCGACGAGGCCGCCGGCTGCCTCGACTACCTGCAGGATCTCGGCATTACCCACGTGTACTGCTCACCGTACCTGCGAGCCGAGCCCGGGAGCACCCACGGATACAACCTGGTCGACCCCACTCGCTTCAACGACGAGCTGGGCGGCGAAGCGGGCTTCGCGCGGTTCTGCGAGGCCCTGCGCAGCCGCGGCATGGGCCACGTTCTCGATTTCGTCCCCAACCACATGGGTATCGGGCGCGACAACGAACGGTGGGAGGACGTGCTCGAGAACGGTCGATGCGCGCGGAGCGCCGACACCTTCGACATCGAGTGGGACCCGGCCACCGAGCAGCTGCGCGGCCGTGTGCTCTTGCCGGTGCTGGGCGCGCAGTATGGCGAGACGCTGGAGAAGGGGGAGCTGACCCTGGCGCGCCGCGGCGGCACCTTCGTGGTGCAGTACTACGAGCGCACCTGGCCGCTTTCGCCTTCGTCGTGGGGTCCGCTCCTCGACCGCGCCCTCGTAGCCTTCGAAGGGGCGGAGGACGACCCCCGGCGCCTGGAGCTGCTCAGCATTCGCACCGCGCTCGGCCATCTCCCCGGCACCGAGGAGAGCGACCCGGAACGACGCAGCGAGCGCGATCGCGAGAAGGAGATCGTCAAACGGCGTCTCGCGCAGGCCTGCGAGGACGCCGAGGTGGCCCGCGCCGTGGACCGCGCGGTGAAGGACCTGGACGGGGATCTCCTGGCGAAGGACGCCCTCTTGATGGAGCAACCGTACCGACTCGCCTACTGGCGCGTGGCCACCGAGGAGATCAACTACCGTCGGTTCTTCGACGTGAACGATCTCGCCGCGGTGCGGATGGAAGTGGACGAAGTGTGGGAGTACTTCCACGCCCTGCCGCTGCGCCTGTGGGCAGAGGGGCACCTCGACGGCCTGCGGCTCGACCACCTGGACGGCATTCGCGACCCCGCGGCCTATCTGGAGAAGCTCGGCGCGCGCCTACGCCAGCGCTCTTCGGAAGGACACTGCTGGGTGGTGGCAGAGAAGATCCTCGGGCGCGGCGAGCCGCTGCCCGCGTGGGAGGTGGACGGCACCACCGGCTACGATTTCCTGGCGCAGGTGGGCGGCGTCTTCGTGGCCCCGGAGAGCGCTGCGGCGTTCGACGCCATCTACCGTCGGAACACCGGCGACGGTCGCAGCTTCGCGGACCACGCGCTGGAGGGCAAGCGCCTGATCATGCGCGCCAGCCTCTCCAGCGAGATCAACATGCTCGCGCAGCGGCTCTCGCGCATCGCCGCCCGCGATCTCCACTACCGCGACTTCACGCGCGCCACCCTGCGGCGTGTCATCGTCGAGACCATGGCGGCCTTCCCGGTCTATCGCACCTACCTGCGCGAGGGGTCGCCGGCATCGGCCGAAGACCGCGCGCACGTCGCGCGGGCGCTGCGCCTGGCCAAGCGGCGCAATCCCGAGATCGACGCCTCGTGCTTCGCGTTCCTGGGGGAGATCCTGCTCTCACCGGCGGAGCCAGGGAAGAGCGCCGAAGCGGTGGACTTCGCGCTGCGCTTCCAGCAGGCCACCGCGCCGGTCATGGCCAAGGGCGTGGAGGACACTGCATTCTACACGTATACCCGCTTCGTCGCGCTCAACGAAGTGGGCGGCTCGCCGGATCGCTTCGGGACGGCGCCGGAGGAGCTCCACGCCGCGAACGCCGCGAACGCCCGGAGCTTTCCCCGGGCCATGCTCGCCACGTCGACCCACGACACCAAGCGCGGCGAGGACCTGCGCGCTCGCTTGGCTGTGCTCTCCGAGCTCCCGGAGGAATGGGAGAAGTGGACGGCGGGGTTCTTCGAGGTCGCCGAGAGCTACCTCACGGAGGTCGACGAGGAGATGGCTCCCTCGCGCGAGGACCAGTACGCGTTCTTCCAGACTGCGCTGGGGGCCTACCCCCTGAACGGTGAGCTGGACGGTTTCGCCGATCGCCTCGCCGGGTACATGGTGAAGGCCGCGCGGGAAGCCAAGCGCCGCACTTCGTGGCTGCGGCCGGAGAGCGGATACGAAGACGCGCTCACGCATTTCGCCCGGGGGATGCTGGGCGATTCGCGCTTCGCCCGGGAGCTCGCCGCAGCATCGACCCGCATCGCGGCGCACGGCGCGTCCAATGGCCTCGCGATGACCCTGCTCAAGGTGGCGTCGCCCGGCGTGCCCGATCAGTACCAGGGGTCGGAGCTGTGGAACGTGCGGCTGGTGGACCCGGACAACCGCGGCATCGTCGACTTCGAAGCGCTCCGGGAGGCAGCGCGCTCCGGCAAGGACGCGCCGTGGGAATCCCTTCGCGAGAGCTTCGTCGATGGGCGCATCAAGCAGCGGTTGCTGCGGGCGGCGCTCGCTGCGAGGCGCGCGCATCCGGACCTGTTCGTGGGCGGCGACTACGAGCCGCTCGACGTTCCCCGCGACGCGCTCGCCTTCGCGCGCAACGCGGGCGGCCATCGCTGCGTGTGTGCGGTCACGCGCTTCCCCTTCGCGCGAACCGCGGGTGAGGCCCGCTTCGCCATGGGCGACCTGTGGAAGCCCGGGGAGACGCTCCGAACCGGTCCCGGGACCTTCCGCGACCTGCTCACCTCGCGGGTGCACCGGGTGGACGAGAGCGGTGAGCTCCCGTTGGCGAACGCCTTCGCCACCCTCCCGGTGACGCTACTGATGCGCGAGGGCTGAAACAAAACGAATCGGCCGGCAACGCTCAGGTGAGCGCGCCGGCCGAGAGCGGGCCCGAGGGCCGCGGGTCAGAGCTTGACGTTCTGGAAGCTCGCCGGCTCCGGTGCCGGCTCGAGCACGTCGATCTTCTTGTAGGTCATGACGCCGTTGACGGGATCGGTGACCAGGCCCGAGGCCTTCTCCGATGCGAAGCCGTAGGTGCCGGTGACGCGCACCTTGGCGCCCACCGCGGGGAGCGGGTACGGGAGCTCGACGTTCCACTGGTCGTCCTTGATGACGTCCTTGTCCTTCGGCGCTTCCTTCAGGGTCTTGTACTTCTTCATCGCCTCGTAGACGACGGCGAAGTTGCGCGCGAAGCCCAGCACGCGGATGCGGCCGGCTTTGCCGTCCTTGGTGTCGGCGATGAAGAACGAGGGGATCTCGGTCTTGCAGTTCTCCGGGTCCTTCTTGCCCACCGGGTGGAGGGCGCAGGCAGGCGCGCCGGGGATGTTCGACTCGACGATGTAGCCCTCGATGGAGAGCTCCTTCTTGCTCACGTCCTTCTCGTGGATGCGGCTGCGAAGGTGGTGCGACACACCGGCCACGGTGTACGACTCGCCGCTCTTGATGGTGATGGCGATCTGCGGGGGCGACGGCAGGTTCGGCTTGCGGCCGGTCCACGCGGGCGCAGCCTTGTAGGGCTCGTCGTTGGAGCCACACGCGGCGAGCGAGAGGCTGGCGAGGCAGAGTGCGGGAACGGCAACCGAGGCGGTGATCGCGCGGAAATTCATCGGGGAAAAGGTCTAACACGCTTGTTTGTGGCACCACAAGGACGCGTGCGCGTGGACCAGCAGGCCATTTCAGTGGCGCTTCAAGAATACGGTCGGGTAGAATGCGAAGCAGGGTGCGGCGCAGTTCGGCGCCGCAGGATCTCGGTTGGTCGGGCCGCCACCGAGGGTTTCCTATGCCTTCCGTCAAACGGCCTCCTCCGCCCGGATCCTGGGCCCCCGCACGCGGGGCGGCGCGGCGCGTTCTCGCGCCCATCGAGCGCATCCTGGCGGTAGAGGCGTCGAGCGGTGTCTTGCTGCTCCTGGCGGCGCTGCTGGCGCTCGGCCTCGCGAACTCGCCGTGGCGCGACGCCTATCATCGAATCTGGGAGACGCAGGTGGGCTTCCGACTGGGGCCCCTGGTGTTCGAGCGCGATCTGCGTTTCGTGGTGAACGACGGTCTCATGACCGTCTTCTTCTTCGTGGTGGGCCTGGAGATTCGCCGGGAGCTGCATCGCGGTGAGCTCAGCGATTTGCGGCGGGCGACCTTGCCGCTGGCCGCTGCGCTGGGCGGCATGGTGGTGCCCGCAGCGCTCTATCTGCTGGTGGCCGGTGGCCGCGCGGCGCGGGGGTGGGGCGTCCCCATGGCTACGGACATCGCCTTCGCGGTGGGTGTACTGACACTGCTCGGCGATCGGGTTCCGCGGGCGCTGCGGGTGCTGTTGCTGGCTCTGGCGGTCATCGACGACGTGGGTGGAATCCTGGTCATCGCCGTCTTCTATTCGTCCGACAT